>JAGNYR010000090.1 GCA_017984835.1 Flavobacterium sp.
GGCAATGTGGTATAAGGTAAACTGTAAATAATTACGATTACGGCTGGAATCATATGTAAAAAATCGACCTTTTTTAATACTTTATCATCGGCAACAGCATATTTTACATAGTAAAATAAGAGGGGTCCAATCACAAAAGAGAGCGGCATAAATTGGACAAAAAACACCCCTTCCCAAAAAGGATCTTTCGTAAAATGGAGTCCATAATAGACCAAAACAATCAAATTACTACACAAATAAAACAGGGCTAAATACAAATTGGACCGGTTAAAGTCTTTTCTATAAAAGAAAAGAATAAAAGAGGTAAAAATTCCAAAAAATGGGGTGAGCATCTCCATAAAGTACTGATAGATAGATTGTGAGTCCGCTAATATAGGGTATTTATTCAATTTTCCTACAATAAATTTCTTTTTGTTCCTTCTCAGAAAATGTTCCTAAATCCAAAAAAGGAACAGATTCTACATTCAAAAAAGGAGTTGGTCACGCTCCTACTTCTATTTTTGAATAAACAAAAATCCACTCACTATGAAAAAAATGATTTTATCGGTTGCTTTAGCAAGTGTATTATTTGCATGCAATAAACCAGTTGAAACCAAACCTACATTTGATTTAGCAAATGCCAAAAAAGAAATCGAAGCGGCCAATCAAAATTTGGTCGAATTATTAGCAAAGAAAGACTCTGTTGGGTTTGGAAATTCATATACAGAAGATGCCAAGTTTATGGGCTATAACCAACCTTCTACAGAAGGTCGTAAAGCCATCCAATCCGTATGGGCGCAAAACATGAAGGCAGATGCGACCCAGATCACCTTAACAACCGTGGAAGTGTGGGGTAATGAAACGACCCTTACAGAAGAAGGCGTGTTCGATTTTAAAACAAAAGAAGGAGTTGCTTTAGACAAAGGAAAGTATGTAGTTGTTTGGGTAAATGACAACGGAACTTGGAAAATTCACAGAGATATTTTTAATTCTGATTTGCCAGCGGCTAAATAATTTCGAACATGAAACAGTATCTGCTAGTTCTTGTAGCTTGTTTTTCAATAAATGCACTGCAAGCTCAACAATTAGATAAAAAATCGAATGATCAAGTGATGGATAGCGTCGCTAAAAACAATCCATTGCCTACTTTTATCGTTGGAGGGATCAACAAAAACGGATTTTTTTACGAGTACCGTCATGGAAACAAACTTTGGGAAGGAAACGAACCCATAACCAACAATCATATTTTTAGAATTTATTCCATGACCAAAGCGGTTACTTCGGTGGCGGCAATGCAAATGGTGGAAAGTGGCAAAATTACGTTGGATGAACCCTTGGACAATCTGATGCCGGAAATGGCTGAAATTCCTATTTTAACCAAAGACGGTAAATTGGTGAAAGCGACCAAATCCATTACACTACGACAATTGTTAACGCATACTGCTGGATTTGCTTATCCTTTTCTACACAATGGGCTTAATAATTTCAAAAAACCTGCCGACTGGAAGTACCAAGATTTTCCTAGAGTATATGAAGCTGGTGAAAAATGGCAATACGGAACCAATATTGATTGGGTAGGTAAAATTGTAGAAAAATTGAGCGGACAAACGCTGGAAGAATATTTCAAAGAGCATATTACAGGCCCCCTTGGAATGACACGTACTTTCTTCAGTGTTCCTGATGAGTTGGTAAGCGAAATTACCACATTTGGTCACTTGAAAGGCGACCAATTTGTTCAGGATAAAGAATGGCAATACAGAGACTTAAAAACAACCAAATACGAAGGCGGCGGCGGATTGTTTAGTACGTTTCATGACTATGGACAATTCATTACCTGTATCCTCAATGATGGAAAATTAGACGGAAAACAGATTCTTAAAAAAGAAACCATTGACCTCATGTTTATGAACAATATGGGAGAACATTTTACCGTGTATGACGACCCTTGTTTAGAACACACCTACCTATTTAACATGAATGCTAAAAATGTGGGTGTCAATAAATTTGGATTAGGATGGGCGGTAGACCAAACAGGTCGCAAAGGAATTAGAGCTCCTGGAACAGTTTATTGGTCAGGAGCTGCCTGTACTTTTTATAGTATGGACCGAAAAAATGGTAAAGCAGTCTTGTTCTTTTCAAACACATTGCCTTGGTCCAACATCCATGCAGAATCAGCCTACATGAAATCAGAATCCATTTTGTATGGAACGAAATAAAAACAACCATTCATTATAATTTAAAACCCCACATTATGAAAAAATTAATTTTATTGGCAATCCTATCTATAGGAATGCAACAAGCAGAGGCTCAGTACAAATTTTTACAATACAGAAATGTACCTGAAAAAAATGAAGCTGAATTTGTAAAAAGAGAAACCGAATATTGGTCAAAAGTAGCCAAAGAAAACATCAAATCAGGTAAAATGCAAGCTTGGAGTTTGTGGAAAAAAGTAGGTGTTATCGGTGATTCCGATACAAAACCAAACTACTTATTTGTGAATGATTTTAATTCCCTTGAAGAATTTGATGCAATGGAAAGCGGATGGGCAGATCCAGAAAAGATTTTACCAAATGTAAAACTTGCGGCAATCGAAACCAATTCAATTTCTAAGGTGCTTTTTACATACATTATGAAAACAGAAGCATCTATTTCAGGAAATCCAAAATTTGTCGTAATTAATTATGCCAAACCTACTGATGTTCAAGCGTTTGTTGAAGAAAATACAAATCTTTGGAAACCGTTTTTTGAAAAAGAACAAAAAAAGGGATTGAAACTAAATGGATGGGGACTTCAAACAGTTGTTTATCCACAAGGAAGTGACGTTGGATTTTCTGCTTTAACTTGGGATGGATTTTCAAAATTCTCTGAAGCTTTAGATCACATTCAATACCGACCATTAAATCAATCGCGTTTTGCAACGATTGTAAAGGATTCTAAAATGAGTACCCTGACTCCAAATGGATTTGAATTATCTCCTATATACGAATTAGTAATGTATGTAGATGCCTCTACAAAATAATCAATAAACCCGTAAATAATTATGAAAAAAGTTTTTTTTATGATCGCTTTGGCGACATCAATGACACAAATGAATGCGCAAACAGAGGGAGGAAAATACCTTGACCCAAAATCAGAATTCAAAGGAAAACCATTTGTTTTCTCGAACAGAGGTGAAACAGAGGCCATCATCAAATTAGTTGAAGCTTACAACAGAATGGATGTTAAAACATGTGCTTCGCTATCGGCAGAAA
>JAGNYR010000058.1:0-4082 GCA_017984835.1 Flavobacterium sp.
TGAAGTCGGTTAGAGACAAAGACCGTCACAAAAACAACGATAAATTAAAATAACCTCGAATTGCACTCTTGATTCACCTCTCAAAACAGGTAAAAAATGAACCTACATTTACGTTCGCAATTCTCTATTAAAAAAGCAGCACTACAATTAACGGGTTCCAAAAGTGAAACCAACCGATTGTTGTTGTTGCAAGCTTTGTATCCAAACATCACCCTGCTGAATGCTTCTAATTCGGATGATTCAAAAGTGATGGGCGACGCATTGAATACCATCAGTCCACAACCAACCTTTGGTCCGCAAACAATAGATGTGCATCACGCCGGAACGGCAATGCGTTTCCTTACTGCTTATTTTGCCTCGCTACCCGATTGCGATGTAATTTTGACCGGTTCGAGTAGGATGAAAGAGCGCCCCATAAAAATATTGGTAGAGGCCTTGTTGCAACTTGGCGCTGAAATCACCTATGAAGACCAAGAGGGATTTCCTCCAATACGCATCAAAGGAAAAATTATAACAGCTTCCTCACTGCAATTACCTGCCCATGTGAGTAGTCAGTACATTTCAGCTTTGCTTTTAGTAGCTCCAACATTGCAAAACGGATTAGAAATAACTTTGGAAGGAGAAGTTACTTCATTGCCCTACATTCAAATGACCTTGTCTTTGCTCAACGAAATGGGAATAGCCACTTCTTTTTTAGGGAAGGTAATTTCAGTAAAACCAATGGCAAAAGTTACCAACCGTAGCGTTTCTATTGAATCCGATTGGTCCTCTGCTTCGTATTGGTTTTCGATCATTGCGTTGTCTAAAATTGGCAACCAAGTGACCTTATCAACGTTCAAAGAAAGCAGTCTTCAAGGCGATTGTATTTTGGTAGAAGTATATAAAAAATTGGGTGTAGCCTCCGTGTTTGATGGAAATTCCTTGACCCTTTCAAAAATAGAAAATAGCCACATCCGCACATTAGACCTGGATCTAAACATTGCTCCAGACATTGCCCAAACCATCGCGGTAACCTGTTTTGGACTTGGACTTGCCTGCAACTTGACAGGATTGCATACGCTCAAAATAAAAGAAACCGATCGATTGATTGCACTGCAAAACGAACTTACAAAACTAGGAGCTACTCTTGCCATTTCAAACGATAGTTTGCATTTAGAAGCAGCATCTGTTTTTCATTCCAATGTGTCAATTGCTACCTACAACGACCATCGTATGGCAATGGCCTTTGCACCACTTGCCCTAAAAGCACCAATAATCATCGAAGAAGTTGAGGTGGTTTCAAAATCGTACCCTACTTTTTGGGAGGATTTAAAAGCGGTGGGTTTTGATGTTCAGCCGGTTTAAAAAGAAGCAAAAACCTATTTTTCTTTTCGAAAGCATCATGGAATCTTCCAATTCAGAAACTTTCTGAAAATAAACAGCAAAACACTTGACAACGCCTATCTCACAATCGTATATTTGCAGCCTTGATTTTAAATGTTTATTTGTCGAACATTTAATTTTTTAATCTTATTAAAACTTTTTAAATGAAATTATCACATTTTCAGTTCAATCTTCCAGCAGAATTATTGGCAGAATACCCAGCAGAGAATAGAGACGAGTCTCGATTAATGGTGATCGATAGAAAAACAGGATCCATAGAACATAAAATGTTCAAAGATATCATCGATTACTTTGATGATGGCGATGTGATGATTCTTAACAATACCAAAGTTTTTCCAGCACGTATGTTCGGAAATAAAGAAAAAACCGGAGCACGTATCGAAGTTTTTTTACTTAGAGAGTTAAATGCAGAGCAACGTCTTTGGGATGTGTTGGTAGATCCAGCTCGAAAAATCAGAATCGGAAATAAATTGTATTTTGGAGATGATGATTCGCTAGTAGCTGAAGTAATTGATAACACAACTTCACGTGGTAGAACTTTGCGTTTCTTGTACGATGGTTCGTATGAAGAATTCAGAAATAAATTGACAGAACTTGGTGAAACACCAATACCAAAATACATTTCACGTGATGTAACTCCAGAAGATGCAGATCGTTACCAAACCATATATGCTAAAGAAGAAGGAGCGGTAGCTGCACCAACGGCAGGACTTCACTTTTCAAAACATTTGCTAAAAAGATTAGAAATCAAAGGAATTGATTTTGCCGAAGTAACTTTACACGTAGGATTGGGTACTTTCAATCCTGTTGAAGTAGAGGATTTATCAAAACACAAAATGGATTCGGAAGAGTTGAAAATTACACAAGAAGCTTGTGATATTGTAAACAACGCAAAAGTTAAAAAGAAACGCATCTGTTGCATCGGAACCACTTCAATGCGTGCCATTGAAAGTTCAGTTTCTTCTCAAAAAACACTCAACCCTTTCGACGGTTGGACCAACAAATTCATTTTTCCTCCACACGATTTTAGCATTGCGGATAGTATGGTGACCAATTTTCACACACCAAAATCAACGTTATTAATGATGATTTCTGCATTTTGTGGACACGATTTAATGAAAAAAGCCTACGAAGAAGCCATCAAAGAAGGGTACAAATTCTATTCTTACGGTGATGCCATGCTAATATTATAATCGCTTCGCCCCAAAGCACAAAATAATGTACAATACACTAAATCTCGATAGCAATGTCGGGATTTTTTTATGGGAAGCACTCAAATTTCTTTCGTAGGCGCCTGCTCCCGCTTTCGCCTTTATCTCCTTCTTCCCTCCGGGAACGCAGGAGGATATCGGCTTTATCGGGGCTATTAATCACGTCTGTTTTTTCAGTACCGATTTCTATGCACAGCTTAGTAGCATTTTTGCCATTTGCCTGTTCACTAATTCCGAATTAAAATAAAATTGTTTACTTTTACCACACAAACAAACGACCAAAATGACATTTCAAAACACGCTTCAATTTGCCCAAGAGCTCGATCAAAAAGATCCATTAAGTAAGTACAGAAACGAATTTATTTTTCCGCAGCACAACGACAAAAACGTCATTTATTTTACAGGAAATTCGTTAGGATTACAACCCAAACGCACCCAGAAATATGTAGCAGACGTAATGAATGATTGGGCTAACCTAGCCGTAGAGGGTCATTTTTATGCCGAAAAACCTTGGTGGGATTACCACGAACGTTTTGCCAATCCACTGAGTAAAATCGTTGGGGCATTGCCTTCAGAAGTGACTGTGATGAATACCCTTACGGTCAACCTACATTTGTTGATGGTTTCATTTTATCGTCCTACCGCAAAAAGATATAAAATCATCTGCGAAGAAAAGGCTTTTCCGTCCGATCAATACATGTTTCAATCGCAAGTTGCTCACCATGGGTTTGATCCATCGACAGCTATCGTCGAAATCAAACGCAGAGAAGGAGAACACAACATCCGATTGGAAGACATCATTTCCAAAATTGAAGAAGTCGGCGACGAACTGGCTTTGGTACTTTTTGGGGGTGTCAATTATTATACCGGACAAGTTTTTGACATGGCAGCTATCGTAGAAGCTGGGCACAAAGTAGGTGCTTATGTTGGTTTTGATCTGGCGCACGCTGCCGGAAACATCAAACTCAATTTGCACGATTGGAATGCCGATTTTGCTGCATGGTGCAGTTACAAATACATGAACTCGGGACCCGGAAATGCATCGGGTTGTTTTGTACACCAAAAACACCACCACACGGGTATGCCTCGTTTTGCGGGTTGGTGGGGACACAACAAAGAACGCCGATTTAAAATGGAACCTACGTTCGATCCTGTTCAAGGGGCCGAAGGTTGGCAAGTGAGTAATCTTCCCATACTTTCGTTAGCGCCTTACCTCGCTTCTGTTGAAATGTTTGAGGAGGTTGGAATGGATCAATTAATAGAAAAGCGCAATAAAATTACTGCTTACCTCGAATTTATATTGCACGAAATAGACAAAGAAGTAGCAAGTACTTTTGAAATCATCACACCAGCCAATCAAGAGGAACGCGCATGCCAGTTGTCTGTTTTTTTACACGGCGAAGGCAGAAGTTTGTTCGATTACTTGATGAAAAATGGGGTAATTACCGATTGGAGAGAGCCTAATGTAATCCGTTTAGCTCCCGTTCC
>JAGNYR010000058.1:4182-10378 GCA_017984835.1 Flavobacterium sp.
GCCTCTATCATGTACAATGCGTTGCAAATACCACAAATTTCTAAAATTGTCCAAGTAGGAATTCGAGATTTTTGCGTGCAAGAAGTCGAAGTTGTGCAACAACAAAACGGACGCGTCGTTGTGCATACCGATGCCGATCTAAAACAAGAAACTTTCGAAGGAAAAACTTGGCACAGTCAGTGCGAAGCAATCATTCATGCGCTTCCTCAAAAAGTGTGCATCAGCTTTGATATCGACGGGATGTATCCTTGGTATTGCCCAAATACAGGAACTCCGGTTCCAGGAGGTTTTTCATTTGAACAAGCTACTTATTTATTCCATCTTTTGGCAAAAAGCGGCAAAGAAATCATTGGCTTTGATCTTGTTGAAGTTGCTCCTGGAGAAAGTGATGATTGGGACGGAAATGTAGGAGCCCGCATGTTGTTCCATATGTGTGGAGTACTTGCAAAAAACAACGGACTCAATACTGGGAGTAAAATCGTGTTTCCAAGAAAATAGAAAACAATAAAAAATGAAAAAGGTGGGTAGAAATGCCCGCCTTTTTTTATATTTGATACATAAAGATAAATTCTGAATCGGATGAAAAAAATAAAAAAGATTGCGTTTGGACTACTAGTATTGGTTGTGTTGCTGGTGGGTTCGGTGGTTGTGTACCTGCAAACAACGAAACCACAATATGAAGGAGAAGTGGCAATAAGCGCAATCAGTAAAGAAACAAATGTTTTTTTTGATACCTACGGTGTGCCGCATATTTACGCAGCCAATCAAAAAGACGCCATGGTGGTATTAGGTTACGTGCATGCACAAGACCGCCTTTGGCAAATGGAACTTATGCGTCGAATTGCTCCTGGAAGACTTTCGGAGCTTTTCGGAAACAAAGCCTTGAAAAACGATCTTTTTTTTGCCGGAACAGGCATAGATGAGAATTCCGAAAAGGCAGTCTTGGAAATGGATAAAAACTCACAAGAATATATTTTAGCTAACGCTTATTTAGATGGAATCAACCAATACATTGAAAAGGGAAAAACCCCTATCGAATTTAGTTTAGTTGGTGTTCAAAAAGAAAAGTACACACTAAAAGACGTGTATAACATCTTTGGATTCATGTCATTTAGTTTTGCGATGGCTCAAAAAACAGATCCCTTACTTACGGATATTAAAAACCAATTGGGAACTAATTATCTAAAAGATTTTGGATTGGATGGTTCTTTAGGTACCACGCAACTCAAAAATTACAAAGGAGAAGTAGCTGACTATGCGGCGGTCTCTAAGTCCATTGCGGCTTTGTTGGATAATTCGCCAATCCCGCCTTTTATAGGTAGCAACAGTTGGGTGATTGGTGCGCAAAAAACAAAAAATGGAAAAGTAATTTTGGCCAACGACCCCCATATTGGCTTTTCGCAACCTGCAACTTGGTACGAAGCGCACATTGTAACTCCTGATTATGAAATGTATGGGTATTATCTAGCGGGAACCCCTTTTCCGTTGCTTGGTCACAACCGAAACTATGCCTATGGTTTGACGATGTTTGAAAACGATGATTTAGATTTGTTTCAAGAGGAAGAGAATCCAAAGAATGCGAAACAATATAAAATAGGTACTGCGTATAAGAATTTTTCCATTCGTAAAAAAACCATCAAAGTAAAAGACAGTGCGTCGGTTGAATTATTAGTAAAAGAAAGCGTACACGGTCCGATTATGAATGGTTTGTTGGCTTCTTTAAAATCCAAAAAACCCGTTGCCATGTCATGGATTTATACCCAAGAAAAAAATCAAATTTTAAAAGCGGTACATGCTCTTTCACATGCGAAAAACAAGGATGATTTTTATCAAAATATTGCTTTGATTCATGCGCCGGGTCTTAATATTATGTACGGTGATGCGCAAAACAATATTGCTTGGATTACATCTGGAAAGTTGTATCAATTGGATCCGTCTGTGAATCCAAATTTTATATTAAACGGTGCTAATGGAATTGATGACCAAAAGAAATTTTTAGATTTTTCGAAAAACCCTTCGGCGATCAATCCAAAATGGGGATATGTTTATTCGGCCAATAACCAGCCCGAAGCGGTAGATGGTTATTTGTATCCGGGTTATTATTTACCAGAAGACAGAGCCAAAAGGATTCATACGTTACTCGATCCTAAAAATGATTGGAGTGCTGTGGATGTCAAAAAAATGATCAATGACAATACGTCTGCGGTAGCGCCTGACCTCATAAAAAAATGGCTTTTCCTGTTGGATGGTGCTTCGATGACGGCAAATGAAAAGCAAGCCATGGAATTTTTAAGTACTTGGAAAGGAGCCAATGCATTAACAGAAGTGGCGCCCACCATCTACAATAAGTGGTTGTATTGTTATTTGAAAAACACCTATCAAGACGAGTTAGGTAAAGATAATTTTGATGCGTTTTTAGGAACACACATCATGAAACAAGTAATTGCGAGTCAAAGTGTAAATCCTGCTTCTGTTTGGTGGGATGATTTGAAAACTAAAAATAAAAAAGAATCTCAAAAAGAAATCATGAGAGTGTCTTTTAAAGAAGCTGTTCAATCTTTGCAAAAACAGTTAGGAGAAAAGCCAGCTTTGTGGACATGGAACCGAGTGCATACAGTAGAATACCAACATGCAATGGGTAAAGTAAAAGCCTTGCGCGGATTTTTCAATGTAGGACCTTTTGAAATCAATGGTTCCAATGAGGTAATCAATAACTTGATGTTTTCATTTAATAATGAAGGGAAATATGAGGTAAAGGCGGGACCGTCTACCCGAAGAGTCATTGATTTTTCAGATATTGAAAATTGTTGGAGTGTATTACCTACGGGTCAATCAGGAAATCCGATGAGCTCACATTATGATGATCAGGCCCAAATGTATGCAAAAGGGCAATTCCGAAAAATGTTATTGAATACAAAAGAAATCCAAAACAATTCTACGAAATTGGTGTTTAAGAAGAAATAATATTAACGTATTCTATATTAGGTAGCCTAGATTTTTAAAGTCTAGGCTTTTTTTATTGCTGATCATCTCAATTTCATTGCGAAATCAATAATTTCAGAATATATATTGTATTTATTTAAAAAATATAGGGTATAAAACTAAAATATTAATAAAAATGATAAGTCACCCCTATTTTTTTAGGGGGTGTATTGCAAAATGTTTTACATTTGTTGAAAATTAATCCAAAAACAATGAGAAAAATTATTTTGAGTGTGATTTTAATCACCCTTTTAGTCTTAACATTATTTTCAAGTCATTTAATTACCGAATCAAAACAATTAGGTGCGCATTTAGTTGAACTAAAATTGGATACCGGCGATACTGCATGGATGATTGTTGCCGCTGCTTTGGTTTTAATCATGACACCAGGACTTGGCTTCTTTTACGGAGGAATGGTTGGTAAGAAAAATGTGATCAGCACCATGTTGCAAAGTTTTATGGCCATGATTATTGTAACAGTACTTTGGGTACTCGTTGCATTTGGATTGTGTTTTGGTCCATCTATCGGAGGAGTCATCGGAGATCCTACTCAGAATTTTTTATTTCAAGGTGTAAACATTACATCTGCCTGGGAGTTAGCGCCTACCATCCCTTTCTTATTGTTTGCTTTTTTTCAAGCAAAATTTGCAATCATCACACCTGCTTTAATAACGGGAGCCTTTGCTGAAAGAATTCGCTTTTGGGCTTACCTATTATTTATGGTGTTATTCATACTATTTATCTATGCTCCACTTTGTCACATGACTTGGCATCCAGACGGGTTGTTTTTTAAATGGGGCGTATTGGATTTTGCTGGCGGAACCGTTGTACACATGAGTGCAGGTTGGGCAGCATTAGCAGGAGCAATGTTCCTTGGAAAACGAAAAGTACAAAAAGTAAATCCGGCTCGAATCACTTATGTTTTATTAGGAACAGGACTTTTATGGTTTGGTTGGTTTGGATTCAATGCAGGATCTGCAGTGGGTGCCAACGGATTGGCCGCACAAGCACTTGCTACTACTACAGTTGCAGCTGCTGCAGCTGGAATGGCTTGGGTTTTCTTTGATAAAATATTGGGTCACAAAGTTTCTGCTATGGGGGCTTGTATTGGAGCCGTAGTTGGTTTGGTTGCCATTACCCCAGCTGCTGGTTTTGTAAGTATTCCGCATGCACTTTTTATTGGGGTCTTCGCAAGTATTGTCAGTAACCTTGTTGTAAGTAAATTTCCAAAGGGAAAAATTGACGATGCACTGGATGTATTCGCTTGCCACGGAGTAGGGGGAATGGTTGGAATGGTATTGACAGGTGTTTTTGCAGCAGACAAAGGATTGATTTTTGGTCAAACCGATTTGTTTTTCACCCAATTAAAAGCTCTCGTTATTGTTTCTGTATTTGCATTTTCGGCTTCCTATGCATTGTTCTTTATTGTAAATAAAATCACACCATTACGTGTAAGTGAAGACAAAGAAGAATTGGGATTAGATATCACACAACACGGCGAGTTCTTATAGTTTTCAATCTATTTTGATAAAATAATAGGTATCTACGACTGATCAAATCAGAGTGGATAGCCACACGCATGCCTTTTTTTAATAATTATGTTTCACAACTAACCTCCATATTCCATGAATTTACTTACTAAAATGATGCTGGTTTTTGCAACTTGTTTATCTACTTTTGAAACAGTTGCTCAAGATAATGCACCTACAGTTTTTGCAGGATCTGCCGATATGTATTACAAATATGATTTTTCAAAACAAGACAATGGATTGACTAGCTTTACGAATTCGCACGATTCCTTTCAACTCGGAATGTTGTCTTTAGAGGCAAGTCATCAATTTGGTAAAGCTTCTGTTTATGCCGATTTAGGTTTTGGAAATCGAGCGGCTCAATTTTCTTATAATGATGGTTCCAATACGTTCATGATCAAGCAACTTAATGTGACGTATGAATTCAATAAATCGTTCAAAATCGTTGCCGGAAGTTTTGGAACGCATATTGGGTATGAATTAGTAGATGCCGTAGACAACAAAAATTACAGCATGTCATATGGTTTTTCTTACGGACCTTTTTTCAATACGGGTGTAAAAGCAATTCTTACAAAAGGGAAATACAATTACATGCTCGGAGTTACCAATCCGACTGATTTTAAAACAGCGGTTGAAGCGGGTTCAACCCAAAAAACAATCATCGGTCAATTTGCCTATGCCGGAGATTCGGGGAGTGTCTTTTTCAACTTTACTTCAGGAAGTAGCAATCCATCATCCGATAAAAATAAAACACAATTTGATTTTGTTGGAACCAAAAAAGTAAGTGAAAAAGTACATCTTGGTTTCAATGCAACCTATGCGTTGGTGTCTGATGATAACGACAGTGCTTTGGACGGTAATTGGTATTCTTTAGCGGGTTATTTGAGTTGTGCTTTAAAAAATAAATGGAGTGTAGCGTATCGTATGGAATATTTTGATGATGCCGATGGAGTCGTAGCATTTTCAGGTGGAGCCAATGTGTTGTCGAACACACTTTCGTTGAATTTCAAAGAAGGGAATTTTACCTTTATTCCAGAGTTTAGGTTGGACAGTGCGTCCAAAGAAATCTTTAACGCTGGAACACCAAAGAAAATCAATGCTTTTGCTTTGGTAGCTACCACGTATACGTTTTAGTGTATTTATATAAGTTGTTTTTTTGTTTGTAAAAGGCTTGTTCCATTTGGACAAGCCTTTTTTTTAAAAAAAGATACATGAAAGCTTCTTATTATTATTAATTTTGTGCAACTTTAAAAAAGAGCGATGCAAACGCCCAAAAAAATAGCAGTAGTTGGTTCTGGACTTGTCGGAACTTTGTTGGCCATATACCTCAAACGACAAGGACATGCTGTGCATGTGTATGATCGAAGCAAAGATATTCGCAAGGTTACGTTCTCTGGCAGATCGATCAACTTAGTGATGTCCAATCGCGGTTGGAAAGCTTTGGCCGATTTGGGATTGGATGATGAAATCAAAAAAATAGGAATTCCAGTTGACAAACGAGCAATCCACATTGGAAAAGATACGGTCAATGAACAATATTACGGAAAAAAAGGCGAAACCATCTATTCGCTTTCTAGAGGAATACTCAATCGAAAAATGATTGATTTAGCCGAAAGCGAAGGGGTCGAATTCTTTTTTGAACAAAAAATTTGGGATGTAACACTTGCTACGGCTACACTTCATGT
>JAGNYR010000091.1 GCA_017984835.1 Flavobacterium sp.
GAGGATCAGTTTTAATTGACAGAAAAGATCCTAAACAGGCCATTCCTTTAATCAAAGGTTTATCTGAATATATAGAAAACAATACCCGTTCAGCTGTAATTTTTCCTGAAGGAACCCGAAGCAAAACCGGACAACCAAAACCGTTCGCGCAAAGCGGATTGAAAATATTATGTAAGTACGCCCCTTCTGCTTATGTGGTCCCAATTACCATCAACAATTCATGGAAGATGGTTCGATTTGGTGCTTTCCCAATGGGTTTAGGCAACCCCCTCAAATTTACAATTCACCCTCCTTTACAAGTGAGTGAACATACATTTGAAGAAATTGTCGAAAAAGCTGAAAAAGCAGTAGTAGAAGGAATACAAATTTAATAATATAAAAAAATGTCAATTAAAAACATTCGTTTAGAAGTGATGCAGTTTTTGGAAAAAAACGTGGATAGCTTCGTAGAACAGTACTTAATTCCAGTGGAAAGCATTTGGCAACCAACCGATTTTTTGCCTAATTCACAAAGTGAAAACTTTTTTGAAGAAGTAAAAGAACTTAGAGAAATTGCTAAAGATTTACCGTATGATTTTTGGGTTGCTATGGTAGGAGACACCATTACCGAGGAGGCTTTGCCTACTTATGAGTCTTGGTTAATGGAAGTAGAAGGAATCGACAATTTAGAAAGAAACGGTTGGTCAAGCTGGATTCGTCAATGGACAGGAGAAGAAAATCGCCATGGTGACATGTTAAACAAATACTTGTATTTGTCGGGTCGTGTGAACATGCGTGAGGTTGAAATTACAACCCAACATTTAATCAATGATGGATTTGACATTGGTACTGGAAGAGACCCGTATAAAAACTTTGTGTATACAAGTTTTCAAGAGTTAGCTACTTACGTTTCACACAATAGAGTATCGCAAATTGCTAAAAAACACGGTGACAATAAATTGTCTAAAATGTGTAAAATGATTGCTGGAGACGAGATGCGTCACCACCATGCGTATAGCGAATTTGTGAACCGAATTTTTCAAGTAGATCCAAGCGAAATGATGTTGGCGTTCCAATACATGATGAAACAAAAAATCGTTATGCCGGCGCATTTCTTGAGAGAATCAGGACAACAAATCAGTTCGGCCTTTGAAAACTTCTCTGATTCAGCACAACGAATTGGAGTGTATACGGCCAACGATTATGTGGAAATCATGCAGAAGTTAATTGACAAATGGCAAATTGATAAAATTTCCGGATTGACTGACGAAGCTGAAAAAGCACGTGATTATTTGATGAAATTACCAGCGAGAATGGCTAAAATTTCAGAACGATTAGTGATTCCACAAGAGTCGTATATCTTTAAATGGGTAGAGCCTGCTACTTTGTAAAAATGTAGTATTTTTAAATAAAATTTAAAGCTGAATTATTGCAATTCAGCTTTTTTTATAAAATCGTTTTATAATGAATACCAATAACCTGATTGATAAAACAATTCTTTTTGTGAAAGCCACTTTAGCTCAAGCTGAAGGTGGACACGATTGGTTTCATATTGAACGCGTGTATAAAAATGCGTTATTGATTGCCGAGTCTGAAAAATGTGATGTGGAAATCGTGCAATTAGGAGCTTTGCTTCACGATATTGCGGATAGTAAATTTCATGATGGCGATGAAACAATTGGCCCTCGAACCGCTCGCACTTTTTTAGAAACAGAAAAGGTGGAGCCCACCATAATCGATCACGTAATTGCAATTATTGAAAATATTTCGTTCAAAGGCGGAAAGGTAGAGAGACAATTTTCGTCTATTGAGTTAGATATTGTTCAAGATGCCGATCGGTTGGATGCCATTGGTGCCATTGGGATTGCCAGAACATTCAATTATGGAGGATTCAAAAATAGAGCATTGTATAATCCTGAAATTGCTCCAAATTTGTCCATGACAAAAGAAGAATATAAAAAGAATGATGCGCCTACCATCAATCATTTTTATGAAAAACTATTGTTGTTGAAAGACAAAATGAATACTGAAACCGGAAAACAAATTGCTCAAGATCGCCACCGTTATATGGAAGACTTTTTGGAACAATTTTATGCTGAATGGGAGGGGAGAAAATAAAAACTAGTTGTTATTATAGCCAAATTTTCTTGATTGTAGAGTTTTTTTCCACCATGCTTCGCGATTTATTATGGTAATATCACTAACGGTTGATTTATATATATCTAGAATAGAATAATAAAAATTGCTTTTTATGTATTCAAAATCTAGATTTTTCAAATCTTTATTCCCGCCATGTCCATTTCTCTTATAGGATGTCCAACGGCCATGTATCATGTTTTCACCATAAGCAGAACCTACATAACTTTTTCCATTGCTTTTATCTGTAATTAAGTACACACCTTTTTGATTTTCTAAAGCTGTTTTCCAGGAATCCTTATTTATAACTCGTTCTAGCTCGTTCCAAGAAATGGTTACATTTTCATATCCAGGAAATATGTCATTGTCAAATGTATCCTCAAGTATTTGTAAAACTTTACATTCTTCTATAACATTAGTAGCTTTACGAATCATATTTTGAGATTTGTTTTTGAACTCAATTATTATTCTTCCAAAATACTTTTCAAATTCATTTAAAGTCTCATATTCATAACCAACACCTTTAAATATATTTAAATCATTTGTTATTTTACTAATATCAAATAGCAACCATTTGTCACCTTCAATTTTTACAAATCCGATGGTTATTTGTCCTTCTTTGAAAGACTTTTGCTTAGAGTAATTCCAAAACTGCCAATCCAAAAGAGATTTTCTGTCTTTTTTAAAAAGTTCTAGAGGATCCGTAATGTTATTACCTTTTACAAACCGAATTTTTATATTGTCTAAATCATCAAGATTTAAGATATCATTTATAAATATTGCCATTTATTCTACTCTAAAATTATCTTTTTCTCCTGCATTTCTAAAACCACATCCGAAGCACTTTTAAAAGTAGGGGCTTGTTCTACAATACTTCCGACTCTTTTTTTGTTCAATTTGAAGGTCAAATCGTTTTCTGTTGTGAACAATAAAGCGGTCAAAAACGGATTGTTCAAGTACGAAGAAAGCACAAAAAATGCTTCTTCTAAAGTGTGAAAACTTTCTACTTCTTCGGTTTTATAACGTGCAATAAGAGAAATACGTACTTGGTCGTCCACTAAAACAGGACGCATATATATGTTTTTTAGTTCAGTAT
>JAGNYR010000002.1:0-9837 GCA_017984835.1 Flavobacterium sp.
TAACCCGTTGGAATTTCAATACTTATCGTGAATTTATTTTCTTTGGGATAATCAAAATCTACAGGGTATTTTCGAGTATCTTGTTTGAATGGGTTTTCCTTTTCTACGAAAAACAATAAGGGAGAAAAATAAAGTTTATTGTTTATTACTTCTACTGATTTATTTTCAGTGAAGGAATAACTTTCTTCAATAGGCATTCCTTCAATATTTTCGTTCTTTCGAGAATAATCAGAAATTTCAATCGTGTTTTTTTCTAGTTTTTCAATATAACTGTCTTGATTGATTCCGCTTTTATTTTGCCTAAATTCAAGCGCAAAATAATCAAAATAACTTTTTCTTACATTCCCCGAAACCTTCCCGTTCTCATCAATTTTATAACTAAGGGTGGCTATTTGTTTGGACAGTGCAGTAGGCATTAAATCCACCTCTTCCGACGTTCCGTCTTTTTCAATGGATCTTCCAACCCAATTTAAATCTCTAAGAGGTAGAATATTTGGCAATGAAAATTTATTTGTAGCATCAAGTAAAAATTTGTTTTCTCCTATGTGAGCAATCGCAATCACATAATTGAATTTTGATCGATTTGGAAAAAGTGCAATTCCGTTATCTCTAGTGCTAATTAATACAGGAGAAGATTTTATCCCAGCCAAATTGAGCATCGAAACTAACATTAAGTTTATTTCTGCTACATTTCCAGTTTTTTCGTTGTATGCAATTTCAACTCCTTTACTTACGTAATAACCGTATTTACCATTCCAATTCATACGGTTTTTAATAAAACTGTAAACTTTATTGAGTTTTGCTAAATCTGTATCGTTACTATCAATTAATTTCCTTAGGTCTTCACTAAAATATCTATTTTTCTGGAGTTCTTCCCCAAATTCTTTCTCTTTATAAATTGATTTGGCAACATCTTCCCATGTGGTAGCTATATGCTTTGGGTTTTGATCTGGCATACGAACAATCTGTAACTCATTTTCAATTTTACCGTAATAATTTTCAATGTTATTAACGAACTTTTCAGCTGTAAGTTTAGGAATATTTGCAGCAAAATAATTCGTTTTAATTTGTCTGTAATTTAAAGTCATGTGTTTCCCGAAACTTGAGCTGTAGGACTGAGAAGTATTCTCTAATTCTTCTCTCTTTTGAATATCAACAAAGCCGTTTTTTATGCCCTTGTAAATATAAAATTCGGGAATGTTAGCTTGGTATTCCGCAAAAGTTACTGGAATTTCATATTGAAATTGAAACTCGGGTAAATTGGACAAGTTTTCTGTTTTTAAAACATATTTAAATTCAATTATAGAACCTACCTTAACATTCGGAAAAGTAATAACTTTTGTTGCCCAAAATTCATTTATCTTTTTATTGTATTTACCTTCACTTTTTAATTTATCTCTTTCAATTTTATTGTTTTCAATATTATAAGTATAAGCTTTAGTCACTTCAACACTTTCATCATCAATTTTATTATATCCTATGTAATAAGGAATTTCAAAATTCGCCCATTTAAGCCCTTCAGTTTTATAGATTTTTAATTTTATTGAAAATTCAGTACTCGAAATAAAACCTTTGTCTTCTTTGTATTCAAAAATAGTTTTCGCTCTCTTAAATAAAAATGCAGCAACCGCTGTTGTATCTTTTGGATATTGTTTTTCATTTAATTCGTCAATCGTAACATTACCTAATTCTACTTTTTGAGAAAAACAAATTGAAATTTGTAACGATACTACTAAACTGAAAATGAATTTTTTCATTTTATATTTTTTTCAAAATTATCTTTTCGGTTTCACGCTTCACAATTTCGGCAAAATACAATTTCAAATCATTATAAAATTCTGCCGAAATGAGCGCTGAATTATAGTCTAAATTCAACGATATTTGTATTTGCGTATCGGTTTTTGAGGTCAATAATTTAAAAAGTATTTGGTTATCTCCAAAAGGCATTGCGATTGATTCTGGCAAATATTCAACGGTGTATCCACTTGGGATATTTACAGTTATAGCATATTTGTCTTGGTTAGGAAATACAAAATCTACAGGGTATTCTCTTTTCTCTTGTTTGAAAGGATTCTCTTTCATCGCAAAGAAAAAGAGCGGTGAAAAATATATTTTGTCCCCAATTACATCAAACGCTCCTGTATGTTCAAATTTATAGGTTTCTACAACCGGTTTGCCGTTTTCAGTTTTGTTGTCTACTTTGTATTCTAATACTTCCAATCCTTTCATTTTTCCTTCCAATTTTTCTAAATAAGCATCTTCTGTTAGGTCTCCGTAATTAGAACGGAACAGATAAGCATTGTAATCAAAGTATTGCTCGCGAATTTGGCCTGTAAGCTTTCCGTCTGGTTGAATCGTTGCCATCAAGATGACAGCATCTTTTGAGATTTCTTGTGGCATTAAATCTAGCATATCAGACGTTCCATCTTTTCTAATGATGCGGCCAAACCAGTTCAAAACTCGGATCGGCACTACGTTAACGGCAGTACTTTTACTGGTGGCATCTAACATGATGTTTTTACCTTCTAAATTAACAGAAGCAATCACATAGTTGAAGGAATTTCTTGAAGGAAATAATGCAATTCCGTTATCTCTTGTACTGATTAACACCGGATTTGCATCCAAACCGGCATATTTTAACATGCTCACCAACATTAAATTAATGTCGGCCACATTCCCTGTTTTGGTTTCGTAGGCTTTTTTAACCCCTTGTTCACAATTGTAACCTCTGTAGTCATTCCAATTCATTCTATTTTTGACAAAATTGAAAATAGCAGCTATTTTTTCTTCATTGGTTGGGGCGCTGTTGATCACTGCATCTATATCTTTTTCGAAATAATTGGTTTTCGACAATTGATCGCCAAAGTCTTCCGACTCATAGATCTTTTTGGCTACGTCTTCCCATGTATTGGCATATGATTTATACATCGAATTTGGCATTTGCTTACCCGATAATTCATGCTGGATGCTAGCTCTATAATTATCAATATTATTCACAAAAGATTCGTCATTTAAAGCCGGAACGTCTTGCAATTTATAAGTCGTTATATCCTCTCTGTAACTGAAAGAATCATCCGAACGTTGGGGAACAATAGCTCTTCCCTGTCTAACCAACTGACTTGAAGATAGATTAACTGTTTTATTTGTAGAAGTTTTTTCTATTATTGGATTCAAAAAACCTTTAGTGAAATTTTTGAAAATAAAATACTCGGGGATTAACGTTGTAAATTCTGAATAATTTACAGGGATTGAATATTGAAAATTCCAATCTGGAAAGGAAGAATACGGTGAAGTGATTCGGTACACAAACTCGATGATTGTCCCTTCTTTTACGGCAGGCATCGTGATTTTAGCGCGAGAATAATATTTATCTACTTTCTCTTTAAACTCACCTTCTTTTTGCAATTTAGTTTTTACAATCTTGCCGTCTACTAGGTTATAACTTACAGCTTTCGAAAACTCTACTCGTTCGTTGTCTTCTCCTGGAGCATAATAGGCAATTGATTTATTAGCCCAATCATAACCTTCTTTTTTATAAATTTTAATTTTGGTTTCAACTTCTGTGATCGTCATAAACCCTTCGTTGGCACTGTACACAAAATACGATTTGCCTTTTTGAAATAAAACACTTGCAACCGCAGATGTGTCGATTTTATGTTGTTTTTCATTGAGTTCCTCAAGGGTTACTTTTCCTAAATCTTTGGTTTGACAAAAAGCGCCGTTAATTAATAATAAGAAGGTAGATACTAGTAGTTTTTTCATTTGATTGTGTGCTAAAATTTATACTTTTATTTTTGAGACAATACTATTTTGGCATTGTCGTTTTTTGCAATTTGCTCTTTGAACTTTCTGTACTCTTCATATTCCGATTTATCATAAATCCCATTTGCAATTCGGAGTTTTCGTTTGTACAAAATTTTGTTGTTGGGCTTAAAAATAAATTCTACTGCATACGATCCGAATTTACTTTCAATGGTACTATTTTCTGGCTTTGCATCGATCGTATATTTATCAGATAAGCTGATTTCTATTTCATCTTCGTCTAGAAATCCTCGGTCAATTTCAAAATTAGTCTTTCTATTTCTATACCGCTGCGGAACCACATTGCTTTGATTGAACACATTTAAAGTCAACATTAACGTAGTACCACTAGCGCTTAAATATTTATCGGCACTTATTTCTAAATCTTCAGTAAAGGTAACCGCATCTCGGTCATCCGTGAATTTATATTTCGGAATTTTTAAATTATTTATCCATCTAAAATGCGATTTGTAGTAGTCTTCGGTTTCCTGTTTGGGTAAATCTTTGAGTTCATACACATTTTCGTATTGAATCCCTTTGGAAACGATCTTGACATTACCTGCTAAATTTCCCTGCTCATCGATAGCATAGCTCCCTTTTGAAATTTGGGTGCTTTTTAATGTCTCGAATTGGTTCGTTTTAATCAACTCCCCGCCTTCTGGTTTTACCACGAGCGCATAGCGATCATCCGTAAAATCACCTTCAAAACCAAACGGTTTCTTTTGACTTGTACATTCTAAAAAATAATATCCCTTCTCATTCGGAATCGCTAAAACAGCGTGATTTCCTTGCATAGAAACAAAATCTTGATGCAAACTACGCTTCTCTTCCCCACCATAAATAATGGTATAAAAAGAGGTTACACCTACGGATTTTAATAACGCTCGGGTATAGTTGGACAAGGCTTTACAATCGCCATACCCCAGTCGGTCTACATCGGAAGAAAGCATGGGTTTCCATCCTCCAATTCCCATTTGAACACTGACATATCGGGTTTTGTCTTGCATGAATTTGTAGACAATTTTTGCTTTATTAATGGGGTCTTTTTCATTCCCGATCAAAGCAGCTAATTTGGATTGTGTTTCTGGAGAAACTTGTTCATTATTTGTCAAAAAACTAGTATACATCCAATAACCAAAATCTTTCCAACTGGCCGCATTTCCTGCAACGCCTTCAAGTGAGAATTTTTCTAATCCAAAAATAACATAGGGCATCCTTGAAAGATAAGAAACGCCATATTCTTCATTCTTTTCAGCAAGAAGTTGAGTGGCAGTAAACGAAAGTGTGTTATCCGATTGATTCTTAACAATGCCTCGGCCTTCAAAGTTGAATTCTTTGAATTTAAAACCCAAGTCGGAAGGATACGTAATGGTGTATGTTGACTTTTCTACACTTTCGAACAAATCGTCAATGGGATACCAACCGGGTATAAAGGCCGTATTTGAGCTTTCCTTTTTACTGGTATAAACAATTGTAAAAGGGTACGAAACCGGCGTATAATCCAATCGAACCATTCGGTTATCTGTAAAAATAGAAAAACCATCGGCTACACTTTGATCTTTGAATTCTTTCTTTTTGATTTTTTTGATCTCATTCCCAAAAGAATTATAGATTGTAGCTTCTATTTCTTGAATTTTATTTGATGCATCATAATATTCATAGGCATCAATATTGTTCAAGCCATTTTCATTGAACACCGTAATTACTTTTTGCGTCGTTATTACATATTCTTGAGCCGAATTAATTACAATATTAATTTCTTGTAATCGAACCAGTGAGTTGGCATTTTCTTTTAATTCAGATGGGATAAAAACAGAAGAGAGCTCCATTTTTTGGGCTTGCATTGTTATAGTTAATAACAACCAAACAATACAATATATATTATTTTTCATGGAGGATTATTTCTTCAAAAATAATAAAATATTTGAAAAGATAAAATTTATTCCTTGTTTTTAGTGTCTATTAAAATCGTAACAGGACCATCATTTACAAGGGCAACTTTCATATCGGCACCAAAGCGCCCCGTTTGAATTTTTTGTCCGAATTCTTTTTGAAGTTGATCGACAAACTTTTCATACAATGGAATTGCAATATCTGGCTTGGAGGCTTTGATGTAACTTGGTCGATTCCCTTTTTTGGTAGCTGCATGTAAGGTAAATTGACTTACCACAATTATTTCGCCTTTTATGTCTTTTACGGAAAGATTCATTACGTTTTGATCGTCTGCAAAAATGCGGAGATTCACAATTTTGGATGCCAACCAATCAATATCTTCTTGAGTATCTAGGTCTTCTATGCCCACAAGAAGTAACAATCCTTGATTGATTTGGGCAACGAATTGATTTTCAATTGTAACAGAAGCAGAAGCAACTCTTTGTATTACTGATTTCATACGATCCTTAGCTTTTACTTATTTCTCGTTTCGTCACTTGCAATTCGATCATCATTATAAATGTCGGTTCGATAATGTTCGTCATCACCTTCTAGAATTTTGAGGTAACTGTTGTAACGAGTCCAAGAGATTTCATCTTTTTCTAACGCTTCTTTTATGGCGCATTTTGGCTCTTCTTTGTGAAGGCAATTATTGAACTTACACTGGTCTTTTATTCTGAAAAATTCTGGAAAATAACCACTGATTTCCTCTTTTTCCATATCTACAATTCCGAAACCTTTGATTCCTGGCGTATCAATAATCTTGGCGCCAAAACTCAAATCATACATTTCTGCAAATGTGGTCGTGTGCTGACCTTGCATGCTTTGTTCAGATATTGTTTTGGTTTTCAAATGCAGGCTTGGTTCCATCGCATTGACTAAGGTAGATTTTCCAACTCCCGAATGTCCTGAGAACATGGTTGTTTTACCAATCATCCGTTCTTTTAGTTCTTCAATTCCTTTTCCTTCTGTAGAGGAAACTCGCAAACATTTGTAACCTATTTCTTGATACACGTGTTGCATGTATAATTGTTCGTCTAAGGTGGTTTCGTTCAATGTATCGATTTTATTGAAAACCAAAATAGTTTCGATACCATAAGCCTCGGCAGTAACCAAAAACCGATCAATGAAATTAAATGTAGTAGGCGGATTATTCACCGTAATCAACAAGAAAACATAATCTACATTGGAGGCAATGATATGCATTTGATGCGAAAGGTTGACCGACTTTCGAACGATGTAATTTTTACGATCATGGATGTTAGAAATGGTACCTGTGATCGCATCGGAATTGGTGTCTAGTTCAAAATCAACCACGTCACCTACCGCAATTGGGTTGGTGCTTTTGATGCCTTTCATTCGGAACTTTCCTTTGATGCGACAATCCACAAAACCACCCTCTTCAGATTTAACGGTGTACCAACTTCCGGTAGATTTATATACAATTCCTGTCATGAAGCAAAATTACAATTTTAGTTGTATTATTAAATAAAAAAAGACTGTTTAAAAAAACAGTCTTTAAAATATAAGGAAGGATTACAATTAGTATTTGTACCCAACTCCTTTTTTGATAGCTTGTGATCCACCCAATTGGTTTGAGTTAGCTCCTACCGTTGTTTTATCAGCAGTCATTAAAATGAATGGACAACCAATTGCAGCGGCAGCCATTTTTAATTTTTTCTCTGCTTTTTTATCACCTGTGTTTCCTGTTTGGAAATTGATCATACCTGTTTTTCCTCTTACTTCTTCACCTTTTTTCAAACCAGCGATGTAACCTTTTTCTTCTAAAATAACCACTTTTTCCCAGTCGTCTTCACCGTTTACAACGATTTTCTCTGTAATTTCTTCTACACGACCTGATTTTCCGTATACAATTTTTTCAACTGCATATTTACTTACTGTATTTTCTGCATCTTCACCATCATATTTAAATACGATTGTGTACTCTTCTAATTTGATTACTTTTCCTTTTACAGTTTCTCCACTGTGTTTAGTAATAACATCAACTTGAGCATTTGCTACTCCAAATCCAAAAAGGACAGCAACGATTAAGATAATTTTTTTCATTTTGATTTTTTTTGAGTTTAATTTCGCACAATATTACAAAAATATTCTGTAATACAATTATCCGTTAATTATTTTCTCTTGGTGCCCAATACTCTCTTGGTGAATTTCTTTAAATAATTTAGTAATAAACTCTTGAGACAATCCTTTTTTAGCCCCTTCAGCGATCATTTTTTCTTGAATTTCTACCCATCGATTGCTTTGCAAAACGGCAACATTCGCATCTTTCTTTACCTGACCAATTTGATCTGCAACTTTCATTCTTTTTCCTAAAAGTTCCAATAAATTAGCATCCAATACATCAATATTGGCTCTTAATTTAGCCATTTTAGTGGTGTATTCATCGGCATCGCTGTGTTGGTTTCTGATTTTCAAATCTTTAAAAATTTGTTTTAAGGCATCGGGAGTTACTTGTTGCGCCGCATCACTCCATGCGTTGTCTGGATCGATGTGCGTTTCAATGATCATTCCGTCATAATTCAAATCCAAGGCCTCTTGGGTCACTTCTAAAATCATAGAACGGTTTCCTGTAATGTGCGACGGATCAATGATCAAAGGCAAATCAGGAAATTTGTTTTGCAATTCGATTGGAATTTGCCATTCTGGAATATTTCTGTATTTTGTTTTCTCATAGGTCGAA
Organism: Flavobacterium sp.; assembly: GCA_017984835.1. Taxonomy (GTDB): domain Bacteria; phylum Bacteroidota; class Bacteroidia; order Flavobacteriales; family Flavobacteriaceae; genus Flavobacterium. The sequence continues at coordinate 8,438 of JAGNYR010000002.1, forward strand.
AAACCTCTGTGAATAACACCCAGTTTTTTTATACCTGCAGCATGTAGTCGTTCTACACCTCCCAACCACAAAGCCATATCTGGATTTACAGGGTTTTTGATCAATACAATTTTATCTGTTCCTTTTAAGGTATCTGCTATCTCTTGAACTGCAAAAGGGTTAGCTGTTGTTCGAGCTCCTATCCACAACACATCGATATCATTTTCTAAAGCTAATTTACAGTGTGCTGCCGTGGCTACTTCAATAGCCATCAACAACCCCGTTTCTGCTTTTGCTCTTTTCAACCATTTAAGACCTATTTCACCTACCCCTTCAAATCCTCCTGGTCGCGTTCTTGGTTTCCAAATTCCCGCTCTAAAAATACTAACATCCGAATTTTTTAATTCGTGCGCTATTTTCAATACTTGTTCTTCTGTTTCTGCACTACATGGACCTGCAATAACCAATGGATGTGATAAATTAAAATCGTCCAACCATTTTCGCATTTCTTTCTTATTTTCCATTTCTCTATTCTTATCTCGCTTAAAATCGACCTAATACCTCTAGTAATTTGCTAAATTAATAAATCGTACTCGTTTTCCCACACAAATACACTTTTTATTGATTTCATTCGTTCTTGTTTTTAATTACTTAGATAATTATTACATTTGCTTCAAATAATAAATCATGTCGATAGAAGTTACAGCTATTTCAAAAAGTTACGGTTCTCAAAAAGCGTTGGACAACATTTCTTTTTCTGTAAAAAAAGGAGAAATTGTAGGGTTTTTAGGACCAAATGGTGCTGGAAAATCAACTTTAATGAAAATACTTACGACTTATATTTCTGCCGACCAGGGAACTGCTCTCGTAAATGGATTTGATGTGGCAACCCAAGCCAAAGACGTGCAATTATCTGTAGGTTACTTAGCAGAACACAATCCGCTTTATCTTGATTTGTACATCAAAGAATTTTTAGCTTTTAATGCTGATGTATATCAAGTTGACAAATCTCGCATCCAAGAAGTCATCACCATGACGGGATTGACTCCTGAACAACATAAAAAGATTGGGCAATTATCTAAAGGTTACAGACAACGTGTTGGACTAGCCGCAGCCTTGCTTCACAATCCTGATGTATTGATTTTAGACGAACCTACAACCGGGTTGGATCCTAACCAATTGGTGGAAATTCGCGAATTGATTCGAAACATTGGTAAAAACAAAACGGTTTTTTTATCTACCCACATTATGCAAGAAGTGGAAGCCATTTGTGATCGCGTCATCATCATCAACGAAGGAAAAATTGTCACCGATAAAAAACTTGACAAAATTCTTACCGAAGAAACCATTCAAATCATTGAAGTAGAATTTGACAAAGAAATAGATGAAAAGATCCTTTCTGAACTTTCTAATATTACCTC
>JAGNYR010000002.1:9937-25855 GCA_017984835.1 Flavobacterium sp.
AAGGAAAAATTGTCACCGATAAAAAACTTGACAAAATTCTTACCGAAGAAACCATTCAAATCATTGAAGTAGAATTTGACAAAGAAATAGATGAAAAGATCCTTTCTGAACTTTCTAATATTACCTCATACACAAAAAAATCACCTACTGTTTGGGAATTAACTTTTGAATCTAACAATGACATGAGGGTTTTGGTTTTTGATTTTGCGCAAGCCAACGGATTAAAAACCTTACAGATTTCTCAAAAAAATAAAAATCTAGAGCAAATTTTTAGAGAAAAAACCGCTAAGAAAAATTAATCAAAAAGACTTGTCCTTGAAAAAAGGTTTGCACAGTCATGATGGGCGGTGTATTTTTTAGCACCAAATTTCCTACGTTAAGTAATTTCCCTTCAATGCTTTCTATGGGATAAACAAGCATATCATTGGACCCTCGATGGTACATATTATTTTTTTATGAGCTCCAATTTTTCGGCAAAATAATCACAGAAATCACGCATGGTGTCGGCCATTTTTTCGTCTTGGGTTGCACGTTGATAGGTATCGGCCATAGCCGTAAGCGTTTGATGGAAAAATAATTTCATTTCATCAACGGGCATTTCTTTGGTCCACAAATCTATTCGAAGTGTTTCTTGTGCTTGACCGTCCCAAATTGAAAGCAACATTGCTTTGGCTTCTTCTAGTTGAACACCACCATCTTGAGCGGTCCATGTTAATTTTTCTGGAACTCTATTTTCATCTAGTTCAACTAAGAACTTAATTTCTGAGGTAATTGTACTCATTATTTTTTGGGTTTATATTTTGATTTTTCAAAGATCACTTTGGGATCCATTTTTAATAACTGTTGGATGGTAACGTCCGAATTGTTTTCCATGAATGAACGAACAATTTGCCATCCAATCCATTGACCAATTCTACCCGGCGATTCGTTATCGATCTCTAAATAAAATTTGGAGAAAGGAGCTAAATTAATAAATCGGGGTCCCAATTTAGCATCGGTACTGAAAAGCAATTTATCTTCTACGAATTTTTTCCAAATTTCGGTTTCATTTTCTTGACTCCAAAGAATTTGCTCTTTGGAATAACCAATTTTTTCTGCATCTGTATGATCGGGAATCAATAGATCTTTTAAATACAATTGCTTCCCACTTGCGATCATCATAGCAATAAACGAGTCATTATTGGCTGGTGGAACCACTTTTTCTGCGAAGGATTGTACCACATCGGGCATCATTTGTCTTTCTTCAAAATTTTGACGAATGTAAGCAGGCACGCCTTGATAAAAGGGGTGGTCTTTTCCTAAATAAAACTCCAAACCTATCAGTAATTTATCGTTGGCATAAATGGCTTTGTAATTGTAATCCATTTCAGAAATAAGGGTGTAAATCTGAGGTGTTTTTACCGTTGGAAAATAATATTTGATGTGCTTAAAAAGCAACTCGATTTGCTTTTGTTTGCTGCTAAAATCGGCGAATTTTTTTTGAGTAGCCTGATACAGTGCACGCCAATCTGGATTTTGATTTTTATCGAGCCAAACATTATCTGGGGTATTTGGATCGAAAAAATCGGGGTATTTTAATTTAAGTTGGGCCAAATCTTCGGGTTTCGAATTAAAAAAGGCTTGGTCAAAACGAATGACTTTCATGGACACAGGAATGGCCTCCACTTGTTTTTCAATTTTTGATTGGTTATTACAAGCAACGAAAGTTAGTGCAATTAATAAAAGTAGCGTTTTTTTCATTTGATGATGGTTCGACTAGATTGATTGACATAGCCCAGATTGCAACGAAAATCCTTTGACACTTTTGATTTGATTTTCTTGACCAAAAAAAGCGACCGACGGAAGCTATTTTGTGGGCTTAGAAAAACAATCAAAAAGGGGAAAAGATTGTAGTGTAAAGCTGGTAAATGCTATAAAAAATAAAAACGTAATTCGCATTAAATTATTATTTTTGCAAATATACATTACGAATTTTAAAAAGAATAGGTAAATTTATTAAAATGAAGAAGTCGAGTACAATTGCGGTGGAAAAGGTAAACGAATGGATTGTAGATTGGTTAAAAACCTATGCTAAAAATGCCGGTGTAAAAGGATTTGTGGTGGGTATTTCTGGCGGAGTCGATTCGGCAGTGACCTCCACGTTGTGTGCGCAAACTGGTTTTCCAACTTTGTGCGTTGAAATGCCTATTCACCAAGCAGAAAATCAAGTCAATCGAGGACGTGAACATATTGACCAATTGATGCAACGATTTGAGAATGTATCGCGCGCAGAAACAAATTTGACTTTCATTTACGACGCTTTTAAAGAAACCTTGCCTGACGGAGAAGTAGAATCGAGTCATCATTTAGCACTTGCAAACACCAGAGCCCGATTGCGCATGACAACTTTGTATTATTATGCGGGAATTCACGGCTATTTAGTAGCTGGAACAGGTAATAAAGTAGAAGATTTTGGAGTTGGATTTTACACAAAATATGGCGACGGAGGAGTCGATGTGAGTCCGATTGCCGATTTGATGAAAAGTGACGTCTATGCTTTGGGAACTTATTTACAAATTCCGCAGTCCATCCTAGTTGCCTCGCCTACAGACGGCCTTTTTGGAGACAATAGAACCGATGAGGATCAACTTGGAGCAAGTTATGATGAACTGGAATGGGCGATGAATATCCATGAAAAAGAGGGAGATCGTTCTAAATTTGATGAAAGACAAATAGAAGTTTTCAGCATTTACCTTCGACTAAACACCCTCAATCAACACAAAATGCAGCCCATTCCCGTGTGTGAAATTCCAGCAGAATTTAAATAAAAATACTGATTAACAATTGTTTAAGTATATTTTTATTTATTTTTACGCACAACAATATGTAGAAATAAATAATGATTCAACTAGGGCTTGCCGATAATGTTCCGACCATTCATTTTGGAATTAAAAAATATTTTGAAGAACATTCAAAAATAAGCACAACTTCCTATGCCTACAATTTTGAAGCCCTTTCCCAAGAACTAGCATCACGTCAATTGGATGTTCTTTTGCTAGACATTGGATTGACCGGCTTTAACGTGGTATCCGATTTAAAATGGATTGTTAAGAATTTCCCTCAGCTGAAAATTTTAATTTACTCGGATTTAAAAGAGCAAGTTTTTGCGGCCAATTGCATAAAAACGGGTGCCAAAGGGTACCTTAATAAATCAGCTTCGATGGAAGATATTGAACTTTCAATCATCAAAATTCAGCAAGGAGATTTGGTTTTAAGTGATTCCTTAAAAAGTATCATGTTAAACAAAAAGAAACAGGATGCTACTTATTTCACAAAATTGTCTGCAAGAGAAAGTGAAGTGTTACGCTATTTGTGTAGCGGAAAGAAAAACAACGAAATTTCGAGTTTGTTACACATCAACGATAAAACAACCAGTACTTACAAAACTCGATTGTACAAAAAAATTGGGGTTACCAACCTCGTGGACTTAATCACAAAATCGAAATCGCTCGGAATAATTTAATTCTTTGAGTGGCGCGAAATAACTCTTCCTAGTTTTTTTGAAAAAACATTGGTTAAACTCAGGTAATCCATTACTGAAGATAAAATTTCGGTGTTATTTTCAGCATCGGTTTTAATTTCGGTCTTTAATTCATCAATAATTTTATTGACTAAAAACCACCGAAGGGTAAGGATGGTTTCTGAAACATATTGACTTATAGTCGCTTTCTTTTCCTTTACATAAATATGTTTAGTCTCCCAATTATGCAATGATTCTCGCTCATCATTCATTAATATAGAGGTAACTTCTTGGGAAACTTCGGGTGCTAATTGGGATAAATATTGATCAATTTCAAAATTTTCACTCTGATTATAAAAAGCGATAAGATCTGAATAGATACTTTTAAACAAGGGATTTGCAAATTCTATTTCATCTTCTTGAAGACTTAAATAAATTCGATTAAAAACTTTGTATCGGTTCTTTTCTTTCACCTCAACAATTTCACCTTGTTCGTTGGAAGAAAGCATGATGTCTTCAAAATCATCTTCAACATTTCCGTAAAGAAGTAAAATTTCGATTAATTTGTGTTCCAGTTCAAACTGCACATCAACTGTAGAACTGGTTAATGTTGGGGTTTCATTTTTATGAACTTCAAAAACAGTTTGCTCTTTTTTCCCTTTTTTCTCAAGCTCTTGGATGTCTTTTTTGACCAATTGCGCGAGTGTATTGAAAAGGACCTCTTCTGAAATATCCATGATTCTTGAACACTCTTTGATGTATACCTCACGCTTGATTCGGTCTGGTATTTTTGAAATACTTGTGACCATGTCGCGAATTAATTCTGCTTTTTTTATAGGGTCATTTTTAGCCTCTTTCATCAGCAAAGAAGCTTTAAACTGAATAAAATCCATCGCATGCTCATCCAAATAGGCAACTAAATCTTGCAAAGGTGTTTTTTTGGCAAAACTATCCGGGTCATCTCCATCAGGAAATGTGCACACTTTTACATTCATGCCTTCTTCTAGAATCAAATCGATTCCTCGAATAGAAGCTCTTAATCCCGCGGCATCTCCGTCAAAAAGAACCGTAATATTCTTGGTCAACCTATTGATCAATCGTATTTGATCAGGTGTCAAAGCAGTTCCTGAAGAGGCCACCACATTTTCGATTCCGGCTTGATGCATTTGGATTACATCGGTATACCCTTCTACAAGAAAACAATTATCGTTTTTTGCTATGGCTTGTTTGGCATGAAAAATACCATACAACACTTTACTTTTATGGTATAAATCACTTTCAGGTGAATTTAAATATTTGGCCGCTTTTTTATCATTGGTAAGGATTCTACCCCCAAATCCTAAAACACGACCCGACATACTTTGAATGGGAAACATCACCCGCCCTTTGAAACGATCAAATTGCTTGTCTTCACCCACAATTGTGAGTCCCGTTTTTTCTAGAAACTCTAATTTGTAACCTTTTCCAAGCGCCTCTTTTGTGAGCGCATCCCAGGTGTTTGGTGAATAACCTAAATTGAATTTTTTGATGGTATCATTAGAAAAACCACGCTCTTTGAAATACGAATAGCCAATGGCTTTCCCTTCTTCATGGTTTAGTAAAACGTCTTGAAAATATTTGCTTGCAAATTCTGAAACGAGGTACAAACTTTCTTTTTCGTTGGCAATTTCTTTTTGCTCATTGGAAAGTTCGGTTTCTTCAATTTCGATGTTGTATTTTTTGGCCAAATAACGAATGGCTTCTGGATAGGTAAAATGCTCGTGCTCCATGATAAAAGCAATGGCATTGCCCCCTTTCCCGGAACTAAAATCTTTCCAAATTTGTTTTACAGGAGATACCATAAACGAAGGCGAACGCTCGTCAGAAAAAGGGCTTAACCCTTTATAATTACTTCCCGCACGCTTCAATTGAACAAAGTCACCAATGACCTCTTCCACTCGGGCAGCTTCATATACTTTGTCTATGGTTTCTTTGGTTATCAATTTTAGGGTGTTTTTATTTTGGGATAAAGTTACTGATTTTTACAAAACATTTACGAACATCAACTTGAGCGTTATTTTTTCCTTTCAATAACGTAGTTCACCATTAAGGTCAAGCTGTCTTTGTAAATTGAACTTGGCACCTCTTGAATTAAGAAAAGTGCTTCTTGTTGAAATTGAATCATTTTTTGTTCGGCATACGCCAACCCATTTTGGTCTTTCACAAATTGGATGACTTCTTTGACCCGTTTTTTGTCTTTGTTGTGGTTTTTGATCGAATTAATACACCAACTTTTCTCTTTGGAAGAACAATTGTTTAATGCATAAATCAAAGGAAGTGTCATTTTTTGTTCTTTGATGTCAATTCCTGTGGGCTTGCCAATTGCCTCGTCTGTATAATCAAATAAATCATCTTTAATTTGAAAGGCCATTCCGATTAACTCCCCAAATTTGCGCATTTTTTCTACCAAATCGGCATCTTCCGAAACAGATTTTGCTCCAAGGGCGCAGCAGGCTGCAATTAAGGTAGCCGTTTTTTGACGGATGATTTCGTAATAAATATCTTCCGTAATATCCAATCGGCGCGCTTTTTCAATTTGGAGTAATTCGCCTTCACTCATTTCTCTCACGGCAACAGAAATGATTTTCAGCAAATCAAAATCACCATTATCTATGGAAAGCAACAAACCCTTTGACAGCAAATAATCACCCACAAGCACTGCAATTTTATTTTTCCATAAAGCATTGATTGAAAAAAATCCGCGTCTTCTATTACTATCATCCACTACGTCATCATGAACCAAGGTAGCCGTATGAATTAACTCAATTACTGAAGCCCCACGAAAAGTGCGTTCATTTACTTCGCCATTTGCAATCATTTTAGCCGTAAGAAAAACAAACATCGGACGCATTTGTTTTCCTTTTCTGTTTACAATGTAATAGGTAATTCTGTTTAACAAAGCAACTTTAGACGACATCGACTCATAAAACTTTTTTTCAAAAAGTTCCATTTCATTGAGTATCGGTTGTTTTATTTGCGAAGTAATATTCATAGCCTCAAAGATACGACTATTATAAAAAATTTAAAATAAACATTTTATTTTATTTAAACCTTTTATATTTGTAATCATCTAAAAGACAAACTAAAAACTCCAAATTATGAAAAAATTACATTTATATTATGGATTGATCCTTGCAGCTGTTTTATTCAGTTGTAGTAAAGAAGAAGTAATTGATCAAAATATTTCGGCTTCTGATGTTACCATTGACTCAAAAATTGACATTGCAAGTGATGATATTTCGGATATTGTTGGCAGTCAAGAAATGGCAACTTACAGCAATTCTATTTCGGGTAGAGAAACTGGAGCTACAAGTACAACACTTACAAACTGCGCAACGGTTACTAGAGTACCGGCTTTCGGAACTCCTTTAACTCCAGGAACACAAGTTACAAAAACCATTGATTTCGGAACGGTTAATTGCACATTGGAAAATGGAAATACCGTACGAGGAAAAATCATCATTTCTTTTGTATTCCAACCAACCGCTACATCGCATACAATCACGTATACATTTGATAACTTCTACCATAACGACATCAAATATGTGGGAACTAAAACTTTTACTCGTTCGATGGTTACTACAGCAAACGGAGCAGTGCATCCAATTGTAACAATGACCATGGACATGACGGTAACTTTTCCAAATGGCGATGTGTTTACAAGAGTTGGAACACGTACAAGAGAAATCATTGAAGGCTATACCACAGCTCCTTGGGCAGATAATATTTACCAAATTACAGGTAACTGGACAACAACACGTCCGAATGGATCTACAAGAACAGCAACTATTACAACTCCGCTAAGAATTAGAATGAGTTGTGTTTTGCAACAAAAACCAGTTACTGTAAAAGGAATCATTGCATTTGTAAGCGCAACCAATACTGCTTCCATCGATTATGGAAATGGTGATTGTGACACTACCGCAGTGTTAACGATCAATGGTGTATCAAGTACCATAACCATCGGAAATTAATTCTTATTAATATAAAAGGAAAAAGCGCTTAGATTTTTGGTCTAAGCGCTTTTTTTATGATTTATTGGCTAATTGTCCGCAGGCAGCATCAATGTCTTTTCCTCGGCTTCGCCTTACTTTAGCAATGATGTTATTGCTTGTCAATGTTTTGATATACAAATCAATTGCCTCATTGGAAGCTTGTTGAAACTCGCCATCGTCAATAGGATTGTATTCAATCAAATTGACTTTACACGGCACGTATTTACAAAATTTTACCAGTGCGTCAACGGCTTGCTTGTTGTCGTTTATCCCTTTCCAAATCACATATTCGTAAGTAATCTTGCTTTTTGTTTTCTGGTACCAATATTCCAATGATTCACGCAAATCGGCCAAAGGAAAATTACTTGAAAAAGGCATGATTCTGGCTCTGACCTCGTCTATTGCAGAATGCAACGAAACGGCCAGTTTAAATTTCACCTCATCGTCAGCCATTTTCTTGATCATTTTAGGAATACCCGAAGTTGAAACAGTAATGCGCTTAGGCGACATCCCCAAACCTTCTTCTGAAGTTATCTTTTCAATCGCTTTGATCACATTGTTATAATTCATCAAGGGTTCTCCCATTCCCATAAAAACAATATTCGATAAAGGTCGGTTATGGTGTATTTTACTTTCATTATCAATTGCGATTACTTGATCATAAATCTCGCCAGGCTCTAAATTTCGCATGCGTTTGAGTCGAGCTGTAGCGCAAAAATTACAATCCAAACTACAACCCACCTGACTAGAAACACAAGCCGTTGTTCTGGTAGCAGTAGGAATCAAAACGCTCTCTACAATCAATCCGTCGTGCAATCGTACGGCATTTTTTACCGTTCCGTCTTCGCTTCGTTGCATCGTATCAACATTCACATGATTGATTACAAAATGGGTTTCAAGCATGGCACGCGTATCTTTTGACAAATTGGTCATGTCTTCTATGCTATGTGCTCCTTTGCTCCACAACCATTCAAAAACTTGATTACCACGAAAAGCCTTGTCTCCATTGGAAACAAAAAAATCGCGCAACTGTTCTTTGCTTAATGTTCGAATGTCTTTTTTGTCAATCATGCGGCAAAGTTACAATTTTATCAGTACATCTATTTGGAATTTGTATTTTTGCCTACTGAAAATTATTAGTATGCATTTCATATCCGAAGAATTAGAACATTACGTAGAGCAACATTCGCAAAATGAACCCGAATTATTGGTGAAATTATTTCGTGAAACGCACCAAAAAGTACTGCAACCGCGCATGCTAAGTGGGCATTTTCAAGGACGTGTACTTAGTATGCTATCCAAAATTATTGCTCCGAAAACTATTTTAGAAATTGGTACCTACACCGGATATGCTGCATTATGCCTGGCTGAAGGGCTCCAAAAAAACGGTACGTTACACACCATTGACATCAAAGAGGAATTGGTTGCCATACAAAAGAAATATTTTGATTTATCTGACTGGAAAGATCAAATAATACCTCATTTGGGGAACGCCCTTGAAATCATTCCAACACTCAACACTCGATTTGATTTGGTTTTTATTGATGCCGACAAAGAAAACTACATCCAGTATTTCCAAATGATCGTTCCATTGATGAATCCGGGAGGGATCATCTTGTCTGACAACGTACTTTGGTCTGGAAAAGTGCTGGAAGAATTGAACCCAAAAGATACCAGCACGAAGGTATTGTTAGAATTCAATAAAATGGTAAACGAAGATCCGCGAGTTGAAACCGTTTTGCTACCTATTCGCGATGGATTAACCGTGACAAGGGTATTGTAAAAAACTTATCGACTCGATGGAAGCACGTATTTATTGAAAAGGCGGTAAGCCGTGTAACCATAAAGCGCCCCAAACAAATAACCTGTGAGTATGTCTCCAGGAAAATGCAACCCCAAATAGATACGGCTGTAGGCAAAAATGAGCGGGAAGAAAAACAATAACAAAGCGTATTTGTAGTATTTTCTAAAGATGAAGTAAACAAATACGGTGGTTGCCATAGAATTGGTTGCGTGCCCCGAATAAAAACTAAACGAACTACTTTCTTTGACCACTCGAATAATGGATTTTATTTCCGGGTCATTACAGGGTCTAAGACGCTGAAAAGTGTGCTTGAATAGGTTGGCACTTTGATCACAAACAACTATCAATAAGGTAATAAAGCCAAGTGCATAGAAGAAATTAGTCCTCCCTAGTTTTTGGTACAAAATATAAAATATCAAGACAAAAAACGGAAGCCAATACACTTGTTTTGTGATGAGAAGCCAAAAAGGGTCAAATGACTTTGACCCTAGTGAATTTAAATAAATCAATAGTTCTTTGTCTATTGAAATGATTTTTTCTAGCATTAATATTGTCTTTTTACAGGACCTGTAATTTCTTCAAATTCTTTTTTAATCTCCTCAAGTGGTTTTTCTGTTCCGGTAGTCGATTCTAAAACGGACTCTTTCACTTTGTCAATTTCTTGTGTAAATCCACTTGTTAATTCATTTACCGATTCCGTAATACCATTTTCTGAAGCGCTTTTTTGTATTTCAGATTTGATGTCATTGGACGCATTTTTTATTTGCGACATGATTCGACCGAATGTACGAGCCACTTCGGGCAGTTTGTCTGTTCCAAAAAGCATTAATGCAATGATAGCAATGAATAAAAATTCTCCTCCTCCAATTCCAAACATAACGTTTTATTTTTCTTAATCAAATTTTGATTTCACTTCTGTTTTTGGCCATGTGTTGTTGTTTGCATCAATATCTGCCGTCTCTAATTTTGGATCGACTACAATTTTAGAAATCACTTTATCTGTTGCAAAAGTTCGGCTTACTTCTTTGTCATTCATTCTCCAGATTTGTGCTGGGAAGTAATGATTTTCAGTGGTTCCATCTTCAAAAGTAATCTCAACGATGATGGGCATTACCAACCCACCTGGCTTATCAAAAGTAACTTGATAAAAATACTTTGGCTCTCTTAATTTGGCTTTTTCTTCTGCTGTGAAATTTTTATTTACATATTCATCAAGCGATTGAAAGTCAACGATTTTAAATGCTTTTTTCAATTCTGGTTTGAAGTCTTCTGCTGTTTCGTCAATCATGTAAACCATTTTTCCAGGATCAGAATCTCTTCTTCTTCTGTTTTTCATTGCTTCCGTTACTTGCTTCGAAGCCTCGTTACTAACAAAGAATTTTTTCACATCTTTGATTCCGATATCATTGTAATCTGTGGTGTAGAACCAACCTCTAAAATACCAATCTAAGTCAACTGCAGAAGCATCTTCCATGGTTCTAAAGAAATCTTCAGGTGTTGGATGTTTGAACTTCCATCTATTGGCATAGGTTTTAAATGCATAATCAAATAAATCATGTCCCATGATGGTTTCACGAAGAATATTTAATGCGGTTGCTGGCTTACCGTAAGCGTTGTTTCCAAATTGACGAATGCTTTCAGAATTAGACATAATAGGCTCTAAACCTTTTTGATCACCACTCATGTAAGGAATGATGTTTTTAGCTGGTCCGCGACGGGATGGAAATTTAGGGTCGAAGGTCATTTCTGCTAAATATTCCATGAATGAATTCAATCCTTCGTCCATCCAAGTCCATTGGCGCTCATCTGAATTCACAATCATTGGGAAGAAATTATGACCCACTTCATGACAAATCACACCCAACATTCCGTATTTGGTTTGATCGGTATATTTACCTGCTTCGTCTGGGCGACCAAAATTCCAACAAATCATTGGATACTCCATTCCTTGGTCTTTTGCATTGATCGAAATCGCTTTTGGATATGGGTAATCAAAGGTGTATTGAGAATAACTTTTTAAAGTGTGTGCTACCATACGAGTAGAATATTCACCCCAAAGTGGATTCCCTTCTTTTGGATATAATGAAATGGCCATAGCTGTTTTATCACCTAATTTTACTGCCATGGCATCATAAATGAATTTTCTTGAAGTAGAAATTCCGAAATCACGCACGTTTTCTGCTTTGAATTTCCATGTTTTTTTCTTGTCAGAAAACCCTTTTTCTGCTGCTTCAGCTTCAGCTTGCGTAACCACTACTACAGGATTATCATATGATTTTTCTGCTTGTGCATATCGTGCCAATTGTGCGGGTGTAAATACTTCATTTCTATTTTGTAATACTCCTGTAGCTTCCAAAACGTGATCTGCTGGAACCGTGATATTTACTTCAAAATTTCCGAAAGGAAGCGCAAATTCTCCCGATCCCCAAAACTGCATATTTTGCCACCCTTCTACATCATTATAAACCGCCATTCTTGGGTAAAACTGCGCAATAACATACAAATTGTTTCCGTCTTTTTCAAAAGGCTCATACCCTGAACGACCACCGTCTACAAGATAATTGTTGATGTTGTACCACCATTTGATAGAAAACACGAATTTTTCGCCTTTTTTCAAAGGTTTTGGCAATTCGATGCGCATCATGGTTTGATTGATTGTGTGCGGCACAGGTTTACCCATTGCATCGACTACATATTCTATATTGAATCCACCATCAAAATCTTCTTCTAAATATTTTCTTGAAAAAGATTGCGCTGGGATCACCAAGGGCGTACTCTGATTTTCAACTAAGGGAGAAAGTGATTTTCTAGATTGCTGATTTTGATCTAATTGCACCCATAAATAATCCAAGGCTTCTTTGGCATTATTGGTGTAAGTAATGGTTTCTTTACCGTATAATTTGGTGTTTTTATCGTCTAACTCAACGTCCATTTTATAATCGGCTTGTTGCTGATAATATTCGGGACCTGGAGCACCAGAAGCGGTACGATACATATTTGGAGTTGCCAACAAATCGTACATTTGCTTGAACTTATCCGGATTTTTTTCTGATTGTTTTTCAGTAGTTGCTTGCTGTTGTGCAGACAACGAAATCGTGAAAAATAAAACACTTAGTTTTAAAAAAGTAAAATTTGTTTTCATTTGAAATAAATTAAGCTATAAAAGTAATTATTTTTTGCTAAAAAATAGAATTTAGATTTATTTTAATGTGCCTTTGAAATTATCGACCGTCAATAACAAGCTTTTTTTCTCGCCATCTAAATTGGCCTGAATGACATTTTGTTGATCGCCATTCAACTCCATCAAAGCACTGTTTTCGACAGAAAGTGAATTTAATTTTGCAATGTCTTTGATCGAAAAATAACACACGATTACATTGGCCTCAAGTTCATTACTCAAGTAATTGAATGCTTTTTGTTGGCCATTTATTTTAATAATAAATTTTTCTGAAAGGTATTTTTTCATCAAATCGACATCGGCATCTGTTTGTCTATCTGTACCTACAAAGGCTCTTTTTTTGTATTTTTTTTCCAAAGCTTCATTCAAATCATCAATAAAAATTCGGGAAGTAATTTGTACCATCTTTTTTTGTGAAACGTAATTTACTTGATACGTTGACACATAAAATTTATGCGCTATCATACTTGTGAATACAAATAGGAGTAAAAATCCAATGGCGAATCGTGCGGTGCTTTTCATGTTTCAAAAATACTATTTTTCCTTGAGTAATTGTTTGTATTCTTCCGCTATTTCAATCAGTAGGAAAGTGGTCATAGATTTGTTTTTATTCGAAATAGCTTGCATTAGTTTTGTGTTTTCAACAGCATAATATTTAAACCCTTCTACATAATCGGAAGGAATTTTTAATTCCTCTGTAAAATAATTTGCAGTGTACAAATTGGTAATTTTTTGAATCAACATGGTTTTTCGTTCATTTTCCAATTCTTTTTTCAACCTTTTTGTTCTACCAGAAATGGCGTTGATGATCGCATCGACATCCATTCCGCCGGCAATGATTCCAATAAAACTGCTCGGTTTAAACTCACCCGCAGTTTTTAATCTTCTTTCAGCTACCGTGTATTTTTTTTGATTGGCCGGGACTAATCCAAGAGAAACTTCATTAATCGATCCGTATTCATTGACAATGACTTCTTTCAGTTGGTTGTTTTTGAGTTCCATATTGATCTCGATCACAGTACTATTCAAATCCTTTTTTTTGACAACATACTTCGCGGGCGTAAGTTGTACAGCGGTAAATTGAAGGGTATCTCCCACGCTAGCAGCAATGGAAAAAAAACCTTTTCGCTCAGATATTACAGCTAGTTCAGAATTTAGATTATAGACCGTAATCCCTTCCAAATCAGGATAATTCGCTACAATTTTTCCGTAAAACGGAGTAGCCATAACGGACTGTGCCTGCGTCATTTGAAAAACGAACATGAAAATAACTAAAAAGTAAAACTGCTTCAAATCATCCAATATTTATCAGGTAAAAATAACTTTAAAAATTAAAAAAAATCAGAAGGCATTTGTAAAGTTTTGTTAATTAATAATTTTACATTCGCATTTTGATTGGAATCAAACGAAATTCATAACAAGCTAGTCGTTACATGAAAAATTTACTTATTGCCAGTACATCAACACTCCACAACGGAACTTATTTAGAATATTTACTGCCCGAATTAGAGGTGCTCTTTGCTGGCTGTGATACGATTATTTTCATTCCGTATGCACAACCATCCGGCATTGGTTTTGATCAATACACAGAAATTGTTCAGACTGCTTTTGCTAAAATAAATAAAAAAATAGCGGGATTACATACATTTGAGAATCCTGCAGAAGCGATACACAAGGCGCAAGGTATTTTTACGGGTGGCGGAAATACGTTCTTGTTGGTAAAAAAACTATACGACCACAATGTATTGAACGCATTAAAATCGGCCCTACATTCAGGGACACCCTACCTTGGAACAAGTGCTGGAAGCAACATTACCGGTGTTTCTATGCAAACCACCAATGACATGCCGATTGTGTATCCTCCCAGTTTTGAGACCGTTGGTGCGCTCCCGTTTAATTTGAACCCACATTATTTGGATCCCGACACAAACAGTCAACACATGGGAGAAACCCGAGAAACCCGAATCAAGGAATTTCATGCTTTTAACGACCTTCCTGTTTTGGGACTTAGAGAAGGTAGTTGGCTGGAGGTTAAAGGAACCCAAATTATTCTCAAAGGAAATTTAACTGCTCGGTTGTTTGAACAAAACAAACTCCCGATCGAAATTAATTCGGGAACTGATTTATCCTATTTAGGAAAGTAATGAGCAAAAAAAAACCTCAAAAAGAATTTGAGGTTTTTTGCAGAGCGGAAGACGAGGCTCGAACTCGCGACAACCAGCTTGGAAGGCTGGAGCTCTACCAACTGAGCTACTTCCGCATTTGTGAGTGCAAATATAAGACTAGTTTTGTTTATTGCAAATTTTTTTTGATAAAAATATTTTCTGCCAATCAAAAAATCAGACCTTTGTTTCTTAATTGATTTAGAATTAAAAGATTATACCCAAAATAAGTGAAAAAAAAATTATGGCACACCTAAAACAAATTCCTGCTATAGCTACTTACATCGTGCGACACCCTGTTCTTAGAAATGGGATGCCTATTGAAACTTGCCAATTTAACGGTGATGATGACACCACCACCACTCATTTTGGTTTTTTTGAATCGGAGAACCTTTTAGGTGTTGTGTCACTTTTTGAAACAAAAAACGAGGCGTTTATTGCAGAAAAGCAGTTTCAGATAAGAGGTATGGCCGTTTTTGAAACCCACCAAAAGAAAGGAATTGGCAAAGCATTGATTTTACAATGCGAAACATTTGCAACCCAACAAGGTGCAGCTGTTGTTTGGTTCAATGCTCGAGAAATTGCCGTGCCTTTTTACATTAAAATGGGGTTTGAAATTTTGGGAACGTCTTTTGAAATTGAGAACATTGGAACACATTATGTAATGTTTAGAAAGTACTAATAATTAATAGGTTACTTTACTTGTGGGTAAAACAGTACTTACTCATACTAAAAAAGAAAATTTTCGTTTTTTATGTAACATTTTTTAAATTATGAAGTCTATTAAAACATCAAATCAATAAAAGCCGATCCATGCGTCTAAGACAACATCAAATTTCAAATCTTCTTATTTTTCTTTTTCTACTTGTAAGCACGCTTGGGTTTTCTCAAAGTGCGAAAAAAAAGTTGCTTACTCAATCCACTACTGAAAAAATAATCGTTGACGGAAAATTTGACGAAGCCTGTTGGCAAAAAGCCGATATCGCTAAAGACTTTGTGATGTGGATGCCTGACAATGGTACGCCCGAACCACAAAATCAAAAAACTGAAGTGAAAATCGTGTACGACAACAATGCCATTTACATCGCGGCAACCATGTACGACAACGAACCCAATAAAATATTAAGAGAATTAAGTCAGCGCGACGATTCTGGAACCGTAGATCGATTTGGTGTTTTCATCAATGGATTCAATGATGGACAGCAAGAATTTAGTTTTATCATCAGTGCGGCCGGAGTTCA
>JAGNYR010000002.1:25955-30560 GCA_017984835.1 Flavobacterium sp.
ATAAAATATTAAGAGAATTAAGTCAGCGCGACGATTCTGGAACCGTAGATCGATTTGGTGTTTTCATCAATGGATTCAATGATGGACAGCAAGAATTTAGTTTTATCATCAGTGCGGCCGGAGTTCAAGAAGACTTTTTATTCACTGAAACCAATGGGGAAGATTCTTCCTGGAATGCCATTTGGGAAACCAAAACAAAAATTACAGATTTTGGCTGGACAGCCGAAATTAAAATTCCGTATGCTGCCATTCGATTTTCTGGAGAAAAAAAACAAACTTGGGGAATCAATTTTATCCGTGACTTTAAAAGAGCGAGACAGTTTTATTCTTGGAATTTAATCGATTCAAAAATCAGTTCGAGAGGAAATCAAGAAGGGGTATTAGAAGGAATTGAAAATATTAAAACCCCTACCCGATTGTTTTTTATTCCCTATTCTTCTTTTTATTTAAATGCCAACGAATATCAAAAAACCAAAGGGCAATTAAAAGGCGGAATGGACATCAAATATGGTATCAACGATGCGTTTACCCTAGACGCTATTTTGGTTCCTGATTTTGGTCAAACAGCATTTGATAATGTGGAGCTGAATTTGGGGCCATTTGAACAACAATTTACAGAAAACAGACCCTTCTTTTCAGAGGGAACAGAACTTTTTAGCAAAGGTGATTTGGTCTATTCAAGACGAATTGGAGGAACCCCGTCAATTCCATTAGAAATTGGAGAAAATGAATCGGTTGTAGAATATCCTTCAAAGGTAAAATTATTAAATGCGTTGAAAATATCGGGACGAACCAAAGACGGATTGGGTGTCGGATTATTGAATGCTGTTACTGACAAAACAACGGCGACGCTTCAAAACAACCTAACGGGACAGACCCGAGAAGAAATGATTGAACCTTTGGCCAATTATAATGTTTTGGTATTGGACCAACGTTTTAGAACCAATTCGTCTGTATCACTTGTCAACACCAATGTAACAAGAAATGGGAACTACCGTGACGGAAATGTAACCGCTTTGTTATTTGATTTGAACACGAAAAACAACACCTATAACTTGTCGGGAGATTACAAAACAAGTTATGTAAATGACTTTGGAAATTCAAACAACAAAAAAGGATATGCCTCTTCATTGAATTTTGCCGAAACCAGCGGTAAATTCAGATTTGGTGGTGGTGGGGAGTACGTTTCTACCAACTTTGACAAAGATGATATGGGAATCCAATTCCAAAACCATTATCATGCTGTTTATGGAAACGCGAGTTACCGAATTTTAAAACCTAACAAAACGTTTAATTCGTTTGGGACTTACCTTAATTTATATTCTGAATTCGATAACAATACGGGGAGAGTTCAAGGTGCAAATTTCAACTTAAACATCAATACCACCAGTAAAAAAAATGATTACTACGGCTTTGGTTTGAATGGAAGACCTGTGGTAACGTATGATTTTTACGAACCAAGATCGAATAATGAAACCCGATTTTTGGCTATTCCAACGGTTGTTAATGGTTACATTTATTTTTCATCCAACTTCAACCGAAAATTTGCCATTGATGTCAATCCTTCCTTTGGTGTGGTGAATGAAAAAGACCGAATCAATTATGGAATTTCAATAGGTCCTAGGTATCGTTTTTCGAATAAATTTTCAATGAATTATAATTTTAATTTTTTCAGACAAAACAACAACGTTGGGTATGCTGCCACAGATTATTCAACCAATGAAATTTTCATGGGAAGACGCGATCGAGTAACTTATACCAACACCATACAAGGAAAGTACTCTTTGAACAACGTCATGAACATTAATTTATCGGTTCGTCATTACTGGAGCTACGCCGATTATCATCAATATTATTCTTTACAAGATGATGGTTCGTTGGCGCCAAGCACCGCTTTTACAGGAAATAGAAACAACAATTTCAACACATGGAATTTAGATTTGTCTTATTCTTGGTGGTTTGCGCCAGGAAGTCAAATTTCCATTTTGTATCGAAATAATGCCGGTAGTTTTGAAAATGAAATTCAAAAAGATTTTGGTTCCAACATAAAAAATGTAATCAATCACGATAATTTAAACCACATACTTTCTATTAGCGTTCGCTATTTCATTGATTACAATTCCTTGAAAAAATAACTTAATTTAACTAAACCGATTTCGTTGATTTTTATCGATTGTACCGAAAAAGGAACTTCGTAATTCGTTATCTTTGTATAAATTATATTAAAAATGAACAAGAAAGTTATCCTTATGATTTTGGACGGTTGGGGAAAATCTCCCGACCCAAAAGTATCTGCCATTGACAATGCCAATGTGCCTTTCATCAATAGTTTATATACAAAATACCCAAATGCTCAATTGAGAACCGACGGTTTAAACGTAGGTTTACCAGAAGGTCAAATGGGAAATTCAGAAGTGGGACACATGAACCTTGGAGCAGGCCGAATTGTCTACCAAGATTTAGCCAAAATTAATTTAGCTGTTGCCAATAAAACTCTTGCCAAAGAGCAAGTTTTGATTGATGCCTTCAACTATGCTAAAGCCAACAATAAAAAAGTACATTTATTGGGTCTAGTTTCAGATGGCGGAGTGCATTCTCATACTTCTCACTTGAGAGGATTAATCGATGCTTCACAAGCCTACGAACTTGACAATGTATTCATCCATGCTTTTACGGACGGACGAGATGTTGACCCAAAATCGGGAAAGAAATACCTCCAAGATTTACAAGAATACATTGCTGCAACCCCTGTTAAAATTGCATCTGTAATTGGACGGTACTACGCAATGGATCGCGACAAACGATGGGAAAGAGTGAAATTAGCGTATGATTTACTTGTTCATGGAAAAGGAACTGCAACGACCGATGTGGTTGCTTCCATAGCTTCAAGTTATGCAAACGATGTTACCGATGAGTTCATCCAACCCTTGGTTGCCGTGGACGCCAACGGAAGCCCATTGGCCATCATTGAAGAAGATGATGTAGTTATTTTCTTTAATTTTAGAACAGATAGAGGCCGCGAGTTGACTGAAGCCCTTTCTCAACAAGATTTTCATGAACAAAACATGCACAAGTTGAACTTGTACTATGTAACGTTGACCAATTATGACGAAACCTATCAAAATGTGAAGGTAGTTTATAACAAAGATAACATTACAGAAACGCTGGGAGAGGTTTTAGAAAAAGCGAATAAAAAACAAATTCGTATTGCCGAAACAGAGAAATATCCTCACGTTACTTTTTTCTTCTCTGGAGGAAGAGAGACGCCGTTTGAAGGAGAATCTAGGATTTTGAGAAACTCACCAAAAGTGGCTACTTATGATTTGAAACCCGAAATGAGCGCCTACGAATTAAAAGATGCTTTGGTGCCCGAATTAAACAAAGGGGAAGTAGATTTTGTTTGTTTGAACTTTGCAAACGGTGATATGGTAGGCCATACCGGAATTATGGAAGCAGCCATTAAAGCTTGTGAAGCAGTAGATATTTGTGTGAAAGAGGTAGTTGAAGCTGCGTTGGCCAATGATTATACAACGATCATTATTGCCGATCACGGTAACTGCGAAACCATGATCAATCCAGATGGGTCGCCTAACACAGCTCACACGACCAATCCGGTACCAATTATTTTAGTAGACAAAGATTTGAAAAATATAAATAACGGAGTATTAGGAGATATTGCACCTACTATTTTAGAATTGATGGGAGTTGCACAACCTGAGGCAATGACTTGTAAATCATTGCTGTAAAATTTGTTTGATAATTGTTAAAAAATATTAAACGCTTTTTTTATTTCGATTTAATGTATAATTTTGAAAAAAAATAAAACCCATCTATCATGAAAAAAATAAAATTTTTATGGCTATTTGTTAGCATTTTGGCCGTTATCATTGTTTCGTGCTCAACGAGCAATGAATCAATTGACACCCAAAAAAGTTCTGCTTTAAGAATTTTTTTAAACGAATTTAAAACAACAAACAACATCAGCGGTAGAAGTATGACCAATGATTCTACCATGTGTTTTGAGTTTGTGTACCCATTGACTTTTTCTTATAATGACGGAACAACTGTTAGCGTAAATAGCGAAACAGAATTGGTTAACATCCTTGAAAATGAAACAAGTACTTTGTATATTGACGGAATTGCGTTCCCATTTGACTTATTGGTTTCTGGAAGTACAACTCCCGTGACGATTACAACAGAAGCAGAATTTTGGGAGGTAATTGATACATGTGATATCGATACGTATGACGATTACATCGTTTCTGGACCTTGTTATTCGTTTGTGTATCCGTTTTCATTATTAAACAATAACAATCAAACTGTCAGCATCAATAACGAACAAGAATTATATGGTTTATTCCAAAATTCAAATGATACTAACTACATTGTGAATTTTGTTTATCCCTTTTCTGTGACCTATAACAACGCAACTGTTCAGATCAATAATGAGTATGAATTTGCTCAAATGAATAACAATTGTACGTATTCAAATTGCAACTGCCCTACTGTGATTGACCCAGTTTGTGTTTCTGTAAGTGGAGTTGTTGTCCAATTTCCAAATGCTTGTTTAGCTGAATGTGCTGGATATACTGCAGCAGATTTTGT
>JAGNYR010000002.1:30660-44287 GCA_017984835.1 Flavobacterium sp.
TTTGCATAAAAATATATTATTTATGCAAAGTATTTTATCTAACATTAATATCGCAGTCAACGATAAGTTGTATGTAAAGAACCCCGAAACATCCGATTTGGGAAAAAAAATCATAGAACATAGTATCCTCTTGATCGATGAAATAGGTTTTGAAAATTTTACTTTTAAAAAATTAGGAGAAAAAATAAACTCAAACGAAAGTTCGATCTACCGCTATTTTGAAAGCAAGCATAAATTAATGTTGTACCTCTCCTCATGGTATTGGGGATGGATTGAATACAAACTTGTTTTTGCTACAAGTAATGTTACCGAGCCTATGGTAAAACTAAAAAAAGCAATTACAGTTGTCGCCGAAAAAGTGGAAGACGATCAGAATACTTTACACATCAATGAATCCATTTTAAACAGGATCATCATCCAGGAGTTCACCAAAACCTTACTCACAAAGGAGGTAGATGAAGAAAATAAAACTGGTTTTTTTATGGTTTATAAAAGAATCATCAACCGAATCATCGAGATAATTGGAGAGGCAAAACCCGATTATGCATATGCAAAAAGCCTCGCTTCGTCTATTGTTGAAGGTGCTTTACACCAACACTTTTTGAAAGACCATTTGAAAACAATCACCAATTGTGACGATAAAAATTCGGTGACCGATTTTTACATTGATTTAGTGGAGAAAACTTTAAAATAAAAGACATGACTCAAACACCATTACAACGATTTTATAATTTATTACGTCTCGACCGAAAAGACATCATTCAAATCTTTTTTTACGCTATTTTTTCTGGTCTAATTAGTTTATCACTGCCCTTAGGAATTCAAGCCATCATCAATTTGATCCAATCTGGCAGAGTGAGCATATCCTGGATTGTACTTGTCATCATTGTGGTTATCGGTGTTGCTCTTGTTGGTATTTTATCACTGATGCAATTACGTATTACAGAAAATTTACAACAAAAAATATTTGTACGTTCTTCGTTTGAATTTGGGTATCGTTTACCTAAAATTAAGTTTGAAGAACTATACAACCAGTACCCGCCCGAATTAGCAAATCGTTTTTTTGACACCCTCACAATACAAAAAGGAACCTCAAAATTACTGATTGATTTCTCAACAGCTTTACTACAAATTATTTTTGGGGTATTTCTATTGTCGTTGTACCATCCGTTTTTTATATTTTTTGGCGTCCTTTTATGCATACTATTGTATTTAATTTTTAAATTTTCCTACTATCCTGGGCTTTCCTCAAGTTTAAAAGAATCAAAATACAAATACAAAGTAGTTAGTTGGTTACAAGAAATTGCTCGGAATAATTTCAGTTTTAGGAAACAAGAAAATTTCGAATTTGCACTTCAAAAGAACGACCATTTGGTAGCCGAATACATCAATTACCGTGAGAAACATTTCAAGATAATCAAAAGACAATACACCCAATTAATTGGTTTTAAAGTAATCATTACGGCAAGCTTACTTCTTATTGGAGGTTACTTAGTATTGAATCAAAAAATGAACATCGGACAATTTGTGGCTGCTGAAATCATCATTTTATTGGTAATCAGTTCTGTAGAAAAAATAATCGTCGGACTAGAAAGTCTCTATGATGTTTTGACTTCTGTAGAAAAAATAGGTCAGATTGTCGATTTGAAAATGGAAGAGGTCAGTGAGATAAAAACAGATTACTGCTTTACAAATATTTCTATTACAACTGAAAATGTACGCTTTAGATATCCTGATTCTACTGATAATATATTATCAGAAATCAACTTAAACATCGAACCATCTGAAAAAATATATTTAGACGGAACGAATGGCTCAGGAAAGTCAACCTTAATCCGATTACTTTCGGGATTTATTCAGCCTACTTCGGGTTCGTTTTTCATCAACGACGATACTTACAGAAAAATAGATTTGACGCATTATCGCTCGCAAATAAGCGCCATCACGCAGGGTGAAACTCCTTTTGAAGGTACCATAATGGAAAACATCACCTTAAACAATCCGGCTATTTCAAACGAGGATATTAAATGGGCGATTGAAAGTGTGCAATTAGGTTCTTTTATTAAAACTTTACCCAATGGAATGGACACCAAAATATATCCTGATGGAAGGCAGTTATCTTCTTCTAACGCACAAAAGATATTGCTTGCCAGAAGTATTGTCAGCAAACCAAAAATACTGTTTTACGAAGATCCATTAGACAAGATGGACAAGGATGCTACCAAGGAAATTATTGAATTCATAACCCATCCAACCAACAAATGGACAGTAATAGTATCTTCCAAAAATAAGTATTGGGAAGAAAAATGTACCCGAAAAATTACGATGGAAAATGGAAAAATAATTGCAGATCTAAAAAAATAATACGATGCTAAATATTTCAAAAAAGAATCCAATTGCTGAAAATATTGAACAATACAGCACGGTAAAAAATTTGACGAATCGACCTCATTATCAAATTTTAAATAAAATTATCTTGTATGTTTCAATCGTGGGGATCATCATTTTGTTTTTGCCATGGACACAAAACATCTCTGGTTCGGGAGCCGTCACTACCTTAAAACCCGATCAACGACCTCAAACGATTCACTCTGCCATTGCTGGTAGAATAGAAAAATGGTACGTTCAAGAAGGCGATTTTGTAAAAAAAGGCGATACTATTTTGTTCATTTCTGAGATAAAAGAAGATTATTTTGATCCCAATTTAGTACAAAACACCAAAAATCAAGTCGATGCAAAAAGCTTGGCACTGGAATCCTATGGCAGCAAAGTGACGACATTATCTGATCAAATCCATGCTATTGAAAACGAAAAGAAACTGAAATTTGAGCAAGCAAAAAATAAAATCCGTCAATCCTTACTCAAAGTAAAAAGTGACAGCATGGACCTTGAGGCTGTGAAAACGCAAATTAAAATTGCTACTACTCAATTCAATCGAGCGGTGACTTTGAACAAAGAAGGATTAAAACCCCTGACAGATGTTGAAGAAAAAAGATTGAAACTACAAGAGGTCGAAGCCAAAATAATTACACAAGAAAACAAGCTCTTGGCTAGTAAAAACGAATGGCTCAATTCTAAAGTAGAAGTCAATCGAATTGAAGCAGAATATTCCGAAAAAAGAGCCAAAGCAAGAAGTGACCAGTACACCGCTTTAAGCAATCAATATGACACAGAAGCGCAAGTAAATAAATTACAAAACCAATACGTGAATTACCAAGTTCGAAACGGAATGTATTATATCAAAGCGGCACAAGACGGATACATCAATCGTGCAATTCAATCCGGACTTGGTGAAATCATCAAAGAAGGAACTGAAATTGTAAGCATCATGCCTTCAAAATATGACATCGCTGTAGAAACGTATGTAACACCTTCAGACCTTCCATTGATTCACACAGGTGAAAAAGTACGGATTTGGTTTGATGGCTGGCCTACCGTAGTGTTCTCGGGTTGGCCCAATATGAGCTATGGAACCTTTGGCGGAAAAATTGTTGCCATCGAAAAATACATCAGTCCAAACGGAAAGTTTCGCGTATTGATATCACCCGATACTTCAGAAGAGGCGTGGCCAAAACAAATCAGTATTGGGTCGGGAGCACAAACGTTAGCATTGCTAGAAAATGTACCTATTTGGTTTGAATTATGGCGCACATTGAATGGTTTTCCACCAAATTATTACCAACCAAAAGGAGAAAAATTAAAAGAGAAAAAATGAGAAACAAATTAATAATCACTTTTCTTTTTATCAGTGCCCTACTGTGTGGTCAAGAAAAAAATGAAAAGGAACTTAATTACAATGAGTTTTTAGGATTTGTAAAAAAATACCATCCCATGGTAAAAAGTGCCAATCTTGAAATCAACATGGCGCAAGCAAATCTGATGATGGCGCGTGGTGGATTTGACCCTAAAATAGAAGTAGATTTTGATCAAAAAAAATACAAAGGGAAAGAATATTACTCGGTATTGAACAGTAGTTTTAAAATTCCGACTTGGTACGGAATTGAAATAAAAGCAGGGTTTGATAACAGTGAAGGAATTTTTATCAATCCCGAAAATACGCTACCAAACCAAGGGTTAACATCGCTCGGCATTACAATTCCCATCGGACAAGGATTGCTAATCAACCAGCGAATGGCCGATTTAAGAAAAGCTAAAATCCAAATTCAATTGAGCCAAGCAGAAAGAAAATTACAAGCTATTGAAGTGCTTTACAATGCTTCGGTTGCCTATTTCAATTGGAAACGAAACTTCAATGAAGTAGAACTCTATTCCAACTATTTAAAAAATGCACAACTTCGTTACAAAGGAATTCAATCTCTGATAAAAAATGGAGACAAACCAGCAATTGACAGTATAGAAGCAGGAATTTCTGTGAAAACCAGAAAATGGAATTTGGAGGAATCCAGACTAAAATTAGCGAAATCTAAATTGGAATTATCCAATTTTTTATGGTTGGAAAACAACATTCCATTAGAGTTACAAGAGGGTATTATTCCAGAAAAAGGTTTGGAAGAGACCATCACCGAAACACTGAAAATGAATGAATTATTGATTGAAAGCCCTTCAATAGAAAACCATCCAAAAATAAATTCATTAGAAAACAAGCTAGACCTGTTGGAAGTCGAGCGAAAATTGAAACAAAACAGTTTGCTGCCAAAATTGGATGTAGGTTATCACTACTTATCTGAACCCAATTATTGGAGCGAAACTAATTTGAACAATTATAAAATCGGAATTAATTTTACGTATCCGTTGTTTTTAAGAAAAGAACGAGGCAGCCTGCAATTGGCCAAATTTAAAATTCAGGATACCCAATTTGCACTAGACTTTGAACGAGTTCAATTAAAAAACAAAATCAATGCACAGCAAACGGAAATAAAATCAATAGAAAAACAACGTCAATTAATTGCTGATTTGGTGCAAGATAATACGCAGATGTTACGTTCAGAAGAACGCTTATTTTCTGTAGGAGAAAGTTCTATTTTCTTAATTAATACAAGGGAAAACAACTTGGTGAGCATGCAACTATCGCAACTAGGGATTGAAAATCGTTTTTTAATTTCAAAAGCCGAATTATTCAAGATAATGGCAAATCCCAATTAATATTGCTACTTTTGTACTCTTATTTTATAGATATGATTATAGTAAAATCACGCGAGGAAATAGAGTTGATGCGCGAGAGTGCTTTGTTAGTTTCAAAAGCATTAGGTGAAGTAGCAAAAATGATCCAACCCGGTGTAACCACACTTGCATTGGACAAAATCGCAGAAGAATTCATCAGAGATAACGGTGCCATACCCGGTTTTTTAGGTCTTTACGGATTTCCAAACACCCTTTGCATGAGCCCCAATACACAAGTTGTTCATGGTGTTCCAAATAGTACGCCTTTGGTAGAAGGCGACATCATTTCTGTGGATTGCGGCGTGTTAAAAAACAACTTTTATGGCGATCATGCCTACACCTTTGAAGTTGGAGAAGTTGCCCCAGAAACCAAACGATTGTTACAAGTTACCAAAGAGTCGCTTTACGTTGGAATTCGAGAATTTAAAATAGGAAACCGTGTAGAAGATGTGGGTAGTGCTATCCAAAAATACTGCGAATCAAGAGGTTATGGAGTTGTTCGTGAATTAGTAGGACATGGATTAGGCCAAAAAATGCATGAAGACCCTGAAATGCCAAACTATGGCAAAAAAGGTCGCGGCAAACTGTTTGTTGAAGGAATGGTGGTTGCTATAGAGCCTATGATTAATTTAGGAACACGTAACATAAAACAACACAAAGACGGCTGGACAATTACTACTGCCGATAACAAACCTTCGGCACACTTTGAACATGATATCGCTTTAGTTGACGGCAAGCCAGAACTTCTATCAACCTTTAAATACATCTATGATGCTTTAGGAATTGTGAGTAATGAAGAAGATGAATTTAGACAAAATCCAAGTTTGATATAGAGATTTACAACACCGATTTCACAAATTTCACAAACCTTCATTATGGAAAATTTTTATTTAAAAGATGAAACCTATCAAATAATTGGATTGTGTATGGAAGTCCATAAAATTTTAGGAAAAGGTCATAGTGAAATCATTTATGGTGATGCATTAGAATATGAATTTAAAAAAAATAATATCGTTTATAAAAGAGAAGTAAAATTTAATATTGAATATAAAGAAATTATACTTCCGCATCATTATTTCGCTGATTTCGTATTATTTGACGAAATCATATTAGAAATAAAGGCGATACAATCATTATCTAGTAGCGAAATAAAACAAACATTAAATTATCTTGCAGCATCTAAAAATAAATTAGGGTTGCTAATCAATTTTGGAGAGGACAGTCTTAAATACAAAAGAGTAATATTGTAATAAAAATTAATATAAATTGGCTAAATCTTTACGTAAAAATAATTAGTGCCAATTAGTGAAATTCGTGTTTTAAACCTTATGAAAAAAATATTCAAGTTCATACTAAATACCATCCCACGCCCTATCTTGATCCGATTAAGTATTGTGGTGCGTCCCATCATTGCTTTTTTACTGAAAGGAAGTACGTTTACGGATCCTATCGACGGAAAAAGTTTTCGAATGTTTTTGCCTTACGGATATGGCAATCAACGAAATAACGTATTGTCTCCTAGCACATTATCCTTAGAAAGACATCGTTTACTTTGGTTGTATTTACAAAATGAAACCGATTTTTTCACCTCAACCGAGAAAAAAAACGTGCTTCATTTTGCCCCTGAACAAGAATTTTACAAGCGTTTTAAAAAACAAAAAAACATCCAGTACACTACTACTGATTTGTTCTCGCCTTTAGCTGACGTTAAAGCAGATATTTGCAACTTACCTTTTGAAGACAATCAATATGATGTGCTTTTTTGCAACCACGTTTTAGAACATATTCCAGATGACACAAAAGCCATGCAAGAATTGTATCGCGTATTAAAACCAGGTGGAATGGCCATTCTACAAATACCGCAAGATTTAAATAGAGCCACTACTTTTTCTGACGACTCCATTACAGACGAAAAAGAACGTGCTAAAATTTTCGGCCAATACGATCACGTTCGAATTTATGGTCGTGATTATTTTGACAAATTACGAAGCATCGGTTTTAAAGTAGTGGAAGAAGATTACACTAAAAAAATCACACCCGAATTAGTAACCAAATATTGTTTGGCACCAGGAGAAATCATACCGGTATGTTTTAAATAATATTTCCGTTTTTGGATATAAATTTTAGTAACTTTACGTTTAGATAAAACAAATCGCATGATAAGAAATGTAATGTTACTTTTTTCACTTGTAACAATCCATCTTTGTATGGGTCAGGAAATAGAAGTGATTCCTCCCTACCACATCAAATCTGCTTCCTTCGTTCAAGCCGATGCCAATGTTGTTCCTATTTTTCAATTAGGAGAAAATTTCCGATTTCAATTTGATGATTTACATGGCACGGAAGATAATTACTATTACAAATTGGTCCACTGCGATTACGATTGGAAACCATCCCAATTATCCATCAACGAATACATAACGGGTTTCAATGAACAACGCATCCAACAGTATGAAAACTCATTCAATACCGTTCAAATTTATTCCCATTACACTTTAGATTTTCCAAATAAATTTACACAAATAAAAGTCAGCGGCAACTTCGTGCTATACGTTCTCAACGAAGAAAAAGAAGTAGTGTTCACGCGAAAATTCATGATTTATGAATCCTTGGTAACGGTTCCGCTGCAAATCAAAAGAGCTCGAAATGTAGCCGATTCAAGTTTCAAACACAATTTAGATTTTGCCATCAAATCAACAAACCTTACCTTTCAAAGTCCGCTTAAAAATGTAAAAGTAGCCTTGCTTCAAAATGGAAAATTCAATAATGCCATTTACAACATCAAGCCCCAATATACCATTGGAAATGATTTGATCTACAAATACGATAAGGAAACCCAGTTTTGGGCAGGCAATGAATATTTATTTTTTGAAAATAAAATCATTCGAGCGGCCAATAACAGCATCGCAAAAGTAGACACCGGAAATGGATTGTACAGTTGTTATTTGTATCCCAATCAGGCGCGTACCAACATGCCTTACACCTATTTTCCCGATGCAAACGGAGGGTTTGTGCCCAAAAATGCCAGTGCAACCAACCATAACTTAGAGTCTGATTATGCCTGGATTTACTTTAGCCTTTCGGCACCAAGTTATTTTGGAAACAAAAACATTTACATCACCGGAATGTTTAACAACAATGCCCTTTCAGAAGAAAACAAAATGGACTACGACGAAAAGAAAGGCATGTACCACAAAGCGCTCATGATCAAGCAAGGTTTTACAAATTATGACTACACCCTAAGCGATAGTGACGGAAATTTAGATCAAGAAAATGCCGTGGACGGAAATTTCATTCAAACCGAAAATCGATACACCGTTTTGGTTTACTACAAAGAAAACAACCAACGTTATGACCGAATCATCGGATTAGGAAATGCCAGTTCCACAGATATAATAAATTAGCATTTTTTTCATATTAATTTATTCCATCCTAACCAATATTTTTTTAACTTTACAAAAAAATACAAATGGTAACCCAAATTACAAGAGGCATAAAAATTTCGGTTAAAACTAGTTTTGAAGGAACTTACTTCAAAAACTACAAACTTCATTTTGCCTTCTCGTACGAAATTACCATTGAAAACCACAGCAAAGATTCTGTCCAACTCATCTCGCGCCACTGGGAAATTTTTGACTCACTTAACAACAATGAAATTGTTGATGGCGAAGGCGTAATTGGTAAAAAACCCGTTCTAAAACCGGGAGAATCCCATACTTACAGTTCTGGCTGCTTGCTTTCCTCTCCTCACGGAGCCATGCAAGGCTTTTTCAACATGGTCAATTTTACCTCAACCAAAAATTTCCGTGTGATTGTGCCATCCTTCCGATTGAACGCCCCATTTGCCTTAAATTAAGAAGCCAATCCAGCTATCCGTTTCAAGCTTTTTTGCCTCGAGCCTTTTTAGTAAGTCATTAAAAGTGCTTCCATGGTCGCAGGTAAATGCCCACAAAAAATAGCTCGATTCAAAAAAGGCTTTCAACTGCTATCTGGGCTAATACAAATAGTTTCATAAAGCTATTTTACTTCCTTTTATTCAAAAATCTTATGGACCGTAATCGTTAAAAGTAAAAAATCATTTGTACTTTTGTAAGAGAAATAACAAACACAACGATTCGTTAAACTTCAAAACAACAATTTATGTCAAAAGGATTTTTTCACGTACCTAAAGCAATAAATGAACCTGTAAAATCATACGCTCCCGGAACAGCAGAAAGAGCAGCCGTAGCCGTTACCTATACAAAAATGTGGAATTCTCAGGTAGAAGTTCCTTTGTATATTGGAAACAAAGAAATAAAAACAGGAAATACAAAAAAAATGTCTGCGCCTCACGATCACCAACATATCGTAGGGGTATACCACCAAGCCGACCGTAATTTAATTGAAAAAGCGATCTCTTCTGCCCTAGAAGCTCGTAAAAAATGGGCAGCCATGACATGGGAAAGCAGAGCAGCTATCTTCTTAAAGGCAGCCGAATTGTTAGCTGGTCCTTACAGAGCTAAAATCAATGCAGCTACGATGATTGCGCAATCTAAAACCATTCACCAAGCCGAAATTGATGCCTCTTGTGAATTGATCGACTTCTTGCGTTTCAACGTAGAATTCATGACCAAAATATATGCAGACCAACCTGTTTCCAACTCAGACATGTGGAACCGTGTAGAATACAGACCCCTAGAAGGTTTTGTGTATGCTATTACCCCTTTCAATTTTACCGCTATTGCAGGAAATCTTCCTTCCAGTGCCGCGTTGATGGGTAATGTTGTCGTTTGGAAACCCGCTGCAACGCAAGTGTATTCTGCGTATGTTATCATGCAAGTTTTCAAAGAAGCCGGACTTCCAGACGGTGTCATCAATATGGTAATGGGAGACTCTGCTATGGTTTCAGATGTGGTTTTATCTAATCCGCATTTAGCAGGAGTTCACTTTACAGGATCAACAGGTGTATTTAATGACATCTGGAAAACCATCGGTCAAAACATTGCCAGCTACAAAACCTATCCAAGAATTGTCGGTGAAACAGGTGGAAAAGATTTTATCATTGCACATCCAACAGCGAATCCAGCTCAAGTAGCAACCGGAATTATTCGTGGCGCTTTCGAATTTCAAGGTCAAAAATGTAGCGCTGCATCCCGCGTTTATTTGCCAAAAAGTTTGTGGCCTACAATCCAATCTCAACTTGAAGCTGATTTAAAATCAATTACAATGGGATCTCCAGAAGACATGAGTAACTTTGTTACTGCAGTTATTTCTGAAGCTTCTTTCGACAAATTGGCGCGTTATATCGACCAAGCGAAAAAAGACAGTGATGCAGAAGTTATCATGGGGGGTAATTATGATAAATCAAAAGGTTATTTCATTGAACCTACCGTTATTTTGACCACCAACCCAAAATACAGTACCATGGAAACCGAATTATTTGGACCGGTAGTTACCATCTATATTTATGAAGACGACCAATGGTCTGAAACGCTAAAATTAGTTGACGAAACTTCAGAATACGCATTAACTGGAGCCGTATTCAGCCAATGTCGTTATGCTGTAGAAGAAGCTACTGTTGCATTACAAAATGCAGCTGGAAATTTCTACATCAATGACAAACCAACAGGAGCAGTTGTAGGAATGCAACCTTTTGGAGGAGCCAGAGGATCAGGTACAAACGATAAAGCGGGTTCTTCTCAAAACTTATTACGTTGGGCATCCGTTAGAACAATCAAAGAAACTTTTGTAACACCTGTAGATTATACATATCCGTTTTTAGGATAAATTGGAAAGGTATTCATAAAACAAAGCCTCCCATTGAAATCAATGGGAGGCTTTTCTATATCATACAATTGGTAAGCTTAACTGATAAACTTCAAAGGTAAATGAACCACTTTTTTGGTTTCAAAAAATGCATCATCAAAAAAATCAGCTATATCATACAACGTTGCTTTCGGAAAATCTTTCAATTCTTCCGTTAAGTCGCCCCCTTTAAGGTACAATATTCCATTTTTTAGTTCGTGTTTGTGTTGCTTTTTAATTTTTGCCTTCACCCAAGAAACAAAATCAGGCATGTTTGTAACAGCTCGACTCACAATAAAATCAAAATCTCCTTTTACATTTTCGGCACGAATTTGTTCTGCTTTTACGTTTTTCAATTCCAATGAACTGGCAACAGCTTGAACGACTTTGATTTTTTTAGCAATGACATCGATCAAATAAAAACGCGTCTCAGGAAAAAGAATCGCAAGAGGAATTCCCGGAAACCCACCACCAGTTCCTACATCCAAAACATAAGTGCCCGGTTCAAAAGGTTGAATTTTAGCAATAGCAAGTGAATGTAAGACATGTTTGGTATACAACTCATCGATGTCTTTTCGTGAGATCACATTGATTTTAGCATTCCAATCTTGATACAAATCATAGAGCTGCTCAAATTGCGCTTGTTGTAATTCGGTTAAGTCTGGAAACTGTTTGAGAATTTCTTCCATTTCGATTCTAATTTTATGCAAAAGTAATCAATTTAGAAATGTTATTTTTTGAATAATTTAGACATATTCCATCCGAATTATAATTATCTTTGTTTAAATTTTTTTTATTGCTATGAATTCAACCTCTCCAACCTTTGCAAAACAAGACAATTTAAAGTTTTTCAGAACCTTAAATTCGAAAGTAAATAACTATTTCAAAGAAAATAATCTCGATAAAACGGGAAATTGGAAACTGCATCTGAAAACGATCATCATGTTTTCTATTTTTCTAACGCCTTATTTCTTCTTGCTCGCAATGGGAATGCCCTTTTGGACTTACTTATTGCTCAATGTAATTATTGGCATTGGTATGGCCGGAGTAGGAATGAATGTGATGCACGACGGGAACCACGGTGCCTATTCGAACAAATCTTGGATCAATAAATTCATGGGAGGTAGCATTTACATCTTGGCAGGAAATGTTTACAACTGGCAAGTTCAACACAATGTGTTGCACCACACCTACACAAACATATTGGGACATGATGAAGACCTAGAAGCAGGACGTATTTTGCGTTTTTCAAAAACGGCTAAATGGTACAGTCACCATAAATTTCAGCACTATTATTCGGTTTTCCTTTACGGATTACTAACTTTTAACTGGGCGATCACAACCGATTTCCTTCAAATGAAACGCTACTTAAAACGTAATTTATCGTACGGAGAATTCAAAAAACCCGCGATTCGTTGGACCACATTAATCATTACTAAGATTATTTATTTTTCTATTTGGTTGGTCATTCCAATATTGGTGGGAGGCATTTCTTGGTGGAAAGTAGTACTTGGATTTTTAGTAATGCACTACACTGCGGGTCTAATATTGAGTGTTGTATTTCAATTAGCACACGTTGTGAACGAAACTGAAAACCCTGTTCCGGATGAAAACGGCGAATTAGAAAATACTTGGGCCATCCATCAATTGTATACTACAGCCAATTTTGCTCCAAAGAACTGGTTGGTGAACTATTACACTGGAGGATTAAACCATCAAATTGAACACCATATTTTCCCAAATATTTCACATATTCATTACAATAAAATTGCCGAATTTGTAAAAGAAACGGCTAAAGAATGTAACCTTCCTTATTACGAATTTAAAACAACCCGAGAGGCACTCGCTTCTCACTTTACCCATTTGAGAGATTTAGGAAGAAAACCACAACTTGCATAACAAACAACAACAAACGAAACTACTAAATTTAAAAACAATAAAAATCAAAATTTTTCAACACAATGAACCCATTATCGGACAGAATTAACAATTTAGCTACCTCACAAACATTGGCAATGGCTGCTTTGGCCAGAGAATTAAAAGCACAAGGAAAAGACATCATCAGTTTAAGCTTGGGTGAACCCGATTTCAACACACCCGACTTCATCAAAGAAGCCGCAAAAAAAGCAATCGACGAAAATTATAGCACGTATTCTCCCGTTGACGGATATGTAGAATTAAAAGAAGCTATTTGTAGAAAATTCAAACGCGACAATGATTTGGATTACAAACCTTCTCAAATCGTTGTTTCTACAGGTGCAAAACAATCTTTATACAACATTGCACAAGTAATGTTAAACGATGGTGATGAGGTAATATTACCTGCACCTTATTGGGTTTCTTATTTCGAAATCGTAAAACTTTCAGGAGGAGTGCCTGTAGAAGTTCCTACTTCTGTTGAATCTGATTTCAAAATGACACCTGCTCAATTGGAAGCAGCCATCACACCCAAAACAAAAATGATGTGGTTCAGTTCTCCTTGTAATCCAAGTGGATCTGTCTACAGCCGTGAAGAATTAACTGCCTTGGCAAAAGTGTTAGAAAAACACCCCAACATTTATGTAGTAGCAGATGAAATCTACGAACACATCAATTTTTCTGGAACTTTTTGCAGTATTGCATCAATCCCAGGCATGTTAGAAAAAACAATCACTGTGAATGGAGTTGCTAAAGCTTTCGCCATGACAGGTTACCGAATTGGATACATTGGCGCACCCGAATT
>JAGNYR010000002.1:44387-52331 GCA_017984835.1 Flavobacterium sp.
AAAATAAAGAAATTTTAAAACTTGAAACTCTGCAACTTTTTCCAGAAAATCTCAATAATTTGTAAGAACTTTGCAAACTAATTTTCGTAAAAGAAACTACATTTAGTAATGAAAAAGAAAATAGAAATATTAGCTCCTGCCAAAGACTTACTTCACGGTATGGCTGCCATTAACAGTGGTGCCGATGCCGTTTATATTGGAGCTCCACAATTTGGTGCTCGTTCCAATGCACACAACTCTTTGGAAGATGTAGCTGCTTTGGTCCAATATGCCCATTTATTTAATGCTCAAGTTTTTGTGGTTATCAACACCATTTTGTACGATAACGAATTAGAAACTTGTCGCCAAATGATATGGGAATTGTACCACATTGGCGTTGATGCCTTGATTGTTCAGGACATGTCCATTATGGAAATGGAACTACCTCCTATTGTTTTACATGCGAGCACTCAAGCCAATAATCGAGATCCAAAAAACATAAAATTTCTTGCCGATGCCGGCATCAAGCGTGTTGTTTTAGCTCGTGAATTGAACCTTCACCAAATCAAAGAAATCAGCGAAGCAACGGATGTTGAACTTGAATTTTTTGTAACCGGAGCCTTGTGTGTGTCGTTCAGCGGAAATTGCTATATGAGTGTTGCCAATGGCGAACGATCAGCCAACCGAGGTTCATGCGCACAAAACTGTCGCTTGCCTTATAATTTGATTGACGGTCACGGCGATACATTAATCAAAAACAGTCACTTGCTTTCCATCAAAGATTTTGATGTAACCGACCAAATCCCGAATTTAATCGAAGCCGGAATCGTTTCTTTCAAAATTGAAGGACGATTGAAAGACATGGTCTATGTAAAAAACAACGTTTCGTTCCTTAGAAAAAAACTCGATGCCTTTTTGGAAGAAAACCCAAATTATACCAAAGCTTCTTCAGGAAAATGCACGTTTACATTCGATTCAGAATTGAACCGAACTTTTAACAGAGGGTATACCGATTATTTTGTAAACGAAAGACACCAGTCCATCGGTTCTTGGGAAAGCCCCAAATCAAAAGGTCAATACATTGGAAAACTAATCAAAACAGTAGGTAATTCGTACGAAATAGAAAACGGACATTTACTCAACAACGGTGATGGTTTGTGCTTCATCAATGAAAACAACGAAGCAGACGGAATTTATGTAAACCGTGCCGAAAATGGCATCATTTATCCAAACGTTCTAAAAGAAATCAAAGACGGAACGTTCATTTATAGAAACAACGATGCCGCTTTCATCAAAATTGTTGAGCGAGAAGACAGTGCCGTAAGAAAAATAAGTACCTCATTGCTGCTTACCGAAAATGAAACAGGTTTTGAACTGATTGCCACCGACGAAGATGGTTATGTAAGCAATGTCCAATTAGAGCACGCCAAAGAACCGACCAAAAACAATCAATCGATAGAAGAAAACATCAAAATACAATTGGCTAAAACTGGTTTTACGCCTTACACCGCCGACGAAATAACAATTCAGTTTACAAACAACTGGTTTTTACCGATTTCAAAAGTCAACGAAATGCGCCGAACGGTTTACGAACAATTGACTGAAATTCGTTTGGCAAACTACAAACGAGAAGAGCATCAAATCGTCAAAACCGACCATCCGTTTCCCGTAGATCAATTGGATTTTACCTACAACGTTTCCAACAAAATGGCACGAAAATTCTATGAACGCCATGGCGTTACCGAAATCGAAAAAGCCTTTGAACTCCAATGGGATCCAGGAAAATCAAGGGTAATGACGACTAAATATTGCATCAAATACGAACTAGAAAAATGCCCAAAATACCACAAAGACACCTTGGGTGTTAAAGTCAAAGAACCTTTGGTGCTAAAACAAGGCGAATTAGAATACAAACTCAAATTCAATTGCAAACCTTGTGAAATGGAAATCTGGGAAAAAGATGCCGAATTTGAAATAGAAGACGAAGATTAATTTGGGCGTTCCCCTTCGGGTCGGGCTATCGGCTTTATCGCTCCGTTTCACTACGAGGATATCGCCTTTATCCCTAACGCAAAATAGTTTTTAAAAACGCGATTTACGATAGCAGAAAAAGAAAAAAGTTGTGCAACGAAGTAACTTGCAACAAAATATAAGAACCATGAAAATACTACTTTTAGGCTCCGGCGAATTAGGAAAAGAATTTGTGATTGCAGCACAACGCATCGGGCAAACCGTTATTGCGGTTGACAGCTATGAAAATGCGCCAGCTATGCAAGTAGCACATGCATTTGAAGTCATCAATATGCTCGATGGGGATGCCTTGGACCGCATTGTAGCAAAACACCAACCCGATTTCATCGTACCAGAAATAGAAGCCATTCGTACCGAACGTTTTTATGCCTACGAAAACGAAGGGATCACGGTAGTGCCTTCAGCCAAAGCAGCCAATTTCACGATGAACCGAAAAGCAATTCGAGATTTGGCTTCCAAAGAACTCGGACTAAAAACAGCAAATTACCGCTATGCTACAAGTGGGGATGCCTTACAAAAAGCAGTGGCCGAAATTGGAATTCCTTGCGTGGTAAAACCATTGATGTCATCATCGGGTAAAGGACAATCGACCATCAAAAATGAAGACGATATTCAAAAATCATGGGACTATGCCGTTGCAGGTTCTCGTGGTGATGTTGTTGAAGTGATAGTGGAAGCGTTCGTTCCATTTTTATCAGAAATCACACTGCTTACCGTAACACAGAATAACTTACCTACTTTATTTTGTGCACCAATAGGTCATCGTCAAGAACGAGGTGATTATCAAGAAAGTTGGCAACCTGCCTTGGTTTCGAAAAACGATTTACTAGAAGCCCAAGAAATGGCACGAAAAGTAACCCAAGCACTGGGAGGTGCAGGTCTTTTTGGGGTAGAATTCTTCTTAGCAGCAGATGGCGTTTATTTCTCTGAACTTTCTCCACGTCCACATGATACCGGTATGGTAACTTTAGCAGGGACTCAAAATTTCAACGAATTTGAATTGCACCTGCGTGCTATTTTAAGCTTGCCAATCGCTGAAATTACGCTAGAAAAAACTGGGGCTAGTGCAGTAATATTAGCCGCTGAAAATTCGGAAAACCCAACTTACAGTGGCGTAGAAAAAATAGCCGCATTACCAAAAACCGATTTTAGAATTTTTGGCAAACCCACCTCTAGACCTTATCGTAGAATGGGCGTTGCATTGGTAAATGACACACTCAAAACTCCGGTTGACGCAGTAGTTGAAAAAGCCAAAGATGCAGCACAATTAGTAACCGTACATGCATAAAAAACTTAAAAATAAATAAAATGAATACCGTATTTCACAAAGCAAGTTCAAGAGGGCATGCCGATCATGGTTGGTTAAATGCTTACCACAGTTTTAGTTTTGCGAGTTGGTACAATCCAGAACGCATTCAATTTGGAATGTTACGGGTATTAAACGATGATACCGTCGCCGCTGGAATGGGATTTGGAACGCATCCTCACGATAACATGGAAATCATCACCATCCCGTTAGAAGGCGATTTGGCTCACAAAGACAGCATGGGCAATGCCGCGACCATTAAAACTGGTGATGTACAAGTAATGAGTGCAGGAACCGGAATCCAACACAGTGAGTTCAATCCGAATGCAGACCAACGCACCAAATTATTTCAAATTTGGGTTTTTCCGAAATTTCGAAATGTAGAACCCCGTTACCAACAAATCACATTGGACAGTACCCAACAAAAAAATGATTTTGCTCAAATATTATCTCCCAATGCAGAGGACGAAGGCGTTTGGATTTATCAAGATGCTTGGTTCCATTTGGCTGATTTTGACAAGGGTTTTTCTAAAACTTATTCCATAAAAAAAGAAGGTAATGGAATGTACGTTTTTGTGATTTCAGGAACTGTACTTGTGGAAGGACAGGTATTAGAAACAAGAGATGGATTGGGTATTTGGGATTTCGAAACGATTGATTTTGAAGCTTCCACGGATGCCAAATTCCTATTGATGGAAATCCCGATGGAACAATAACCATCTTTTTTCATACAAAAAACGCTGTCAAAAATTAGATCTTGACAGCGTTTTTCATTTGGTAAAATATCATTCCTATTTTTTCAAACTCATGTTCTTGAAAGTCGTTACGTCTACTACTTCTTCTTTGTCAATGTCAAAAGTGACGTATACACTATCTCCCACCATTGAAATAGGTAACTGAGAAGATATTTGAGATGATCCTACAAAAATTGACGGGTTGTTTTTTAACGTAAAATAATAATAACTATTGCCGTTTTTCACATCGGTTTGGATGCGGGTAATCACCGTTTTTAATCCTTTTTTATCCGTAACACTCGTTGCATTCATTTTGCTCCCCGATGAATTGTAGGCGCTTTTGAAAGCGGTAAGCGTCTCTCTCATTGAGTTTCCGGCACCTACAATGGTATAATCACTAATGGCAACCATTGCAAACATTTTTACCAAGCCTCCATCATCTTTCAAGGTCATTACATAGGTCGGGATTCCATTAATATTATAAGGAATTGGCAAAGAAGAATGGTATCCTTTTTCTTGAACTTTCCCTTCTGCCGAACTTTGAGCAGCAAATTCGGTGGCTCCACTTTGCTTGTAAAACGTAGTTTCTTTGGTTCGGGTATCAACCAACACAAAACCTACTGCCGATTCATCCTTACCTACAGATGTGAGTCCGGTGTACCAATAAGAACGGTTGTTTTTTCCATAAACCAATGTTAACCCTTCTGTAATTTGCAACTTATCTGAGTTAGAAAAATTCCAATATCCATGTACATAATCACCCCAATCGTTTAGTTGTTTTTCGACAAAATTGATGGGTTGAATACGATCTACCCAGAAAGGCGTATTTTCAATAGAATACGATTGCATAGCACCCGTATTTACATCCACCACTATAACCCCAGTAGCATCATCTCCAGAAAATCCGATCTCTTTGTTAAATGTAGTTACCACCCAAAAAGGATTTCCTTCATCGTCTATTTCAAAAGTAAAGTCAGTCAAACCTACGGTAGCATACCCATTCATATAAATATGTCTTTTGATATCACTTTGAAAAAAAGCGGCAGGTTGGTATTTAATTTTTACGTCTTTCCCTCCCACGTTTTGCACAAGCTTCACGTCGCGTTCATTGGTAGCCGACACCATAACATAACCCGGGGTTCCTTCTGAATTATTCAACCATTTGAAAAAACCAGAATGCAACAAAGGTGCAACCCAATACAAATCGTTTCCTACTTTTTGAATGTAAAACTCACCCAGCTCCACTTGACTCCCAAGAGCTGGTTGCGATCCAAGAATTTTTTCTCCTAATAAATAAGCCAAATCCTCATCGACAACTCTGATTTCATTGATAGAAATGGGTTCGATATGTTTGGCTATTTTAGTGCCATTATTTACTTTTCCAATCATGTTTTTGTATGATTCAGTTCGAAACATGGCAGTACTTGTGAGCAGAGGTA
Organism: Flavobacterium sp.; assembly: GCA_017984835.1. GTDB lineage: Bacteria > Bacteroidota > Bacteroidia > Flavobacteriales > Flavobacteriaceae > Flavobacterium. The sequence goes on from JAGNYR010000002.1 coordinate 49,877, forward strand.
AAGCAATAAGATAAAAAAGAATCAGCCCAATCGCATAGAAATATATTTTGCTTGGTCTGGAATTGATCACAATTTTCTTACCATTTGGCAAGACATTAATACCTGTTGACAATACTAATAAAAGGACGATCAATACCAAAAGTAATACAGGCAATTTTGTAAAGCCATAATTTAATACCGGTAAATTCAAGTAAAAAAGAACTACTGAAACAAGTAGGACGACAAATAATGATTTAATGTTTTTCATAAAAGAAGATTTCAAGCCTTATTTTTTGGCCCTATACTCCTATTATACGCAAAAAAATCCAAATAGTTACAAATTCAGATTACGCAATGCTTCAATCGTTTCAACTAACACAAAAAAATAGTATTTTTGCCAAGAGATTAGTTACGATTCAAATAACAACTTGAAATAAATAATATGAAAGCATACGTTTTTCCTGGACAAGGAGCACAATTTACTGGAATGGGTAAGGAACTTTATGAAAATTCTGCTTTAGCAAAAGAATTATTCGAAAAAGCCAATGAAATATTGGGCTTTCGAATTACAGATATCATGTTTGAAGGCACTGCAGAAGAATTAAAAGAAACTAAAGTTACGCAACCTGCGGTATTTTTACATTCTGTTATTTTGGCTAAAACGTTAGCTGATTTTCATCCAGAAATGGTTGCTGGACATTCATTAGGAGAATTTTCGGCCTTGGTAGCAAATGGAGTTTTGTCTTTTGAAGACGGGCTTAAATTGGTTTCACAACGTGCATTGGCCATGCAAAAAGCATGCGAGATCACCCCTTCAACCATGGCAGCCGTATTAAATTTAGAGGATGCTGTTGTAGAAGATATTTGTGCATCTATTGACGGTGTTGTAGTTGCTGCTAATTATAATTGCCCTGGTCAATTGGTTATTTCAGGAGCATACAAAGCGGTGGAATTGGCCTGTGAGAAAATGAAAGAAGCGGGAGCTAAAAGAGCCCTCATACTTCCAGTTGGAGGAGCTTTTCACTCTCCCATGATGGAGCCTGCAAGAGAAGAATTGGCTGCAGCCATAGAAGCTACTACTTTTTCTACACCTATTTGTCCTGTCTATCAAAATGTAACTGCAAATGCGGTGAGTGATGCCAATGAAATTAAAAAAAATCTAATCATACAATTGACTGCTCCTGTAAAATGGACTCAATCTGTAAATCAAATGATAGCAGATGGTGCCACGAGTTTTACAGAAGTAGGACCGGGAAAAGTATTGGTTGGATTGGTTAATAAAATCAATAAAGAGGCTGTTACTTTTTCTGCATAAATTATTTGGCACCCTATTTGCAACTGTGCTTTTGTTCATCTAATTTATTAATTCAAAAAACAAGTAAAAAAATGAAAAAAGCAATTTTAACAGTAGCCATATTGGCCGTAGTTCTTGTATCCTGTCAAGACAAAACCAAAGAAAAACTTGACGAGGCAAAAGACGCAGTATCGAAAGAAGTAGAACAAAAAGTAGATTCAATTACAGACAAAGCAGAGGATGCAATCGACACGACGCAAGCAAAAGCTGGAGAAGCTCTAGAAAAAGGAGCCAAGAAGATGGAAGAAGCTAGCAAAGAACTCAAAGAAGCCTCTAAAAAATAAAAAACGAAAATGCCTTACAATTGTAAGGCATTTTTTATTTACGCTTGTAATTTATTATAAAAACTCCTGACATAATAAGAACGGCTGCAATAATAAAATCTAGTGTAATCACTTCGTCTAGCAAAAGCCAACCTAAGAAAATAGCTATAATCGTATTCACATAATTCAATACAGAAACTCGAACAGCAGATACGCGTTGCAAAGCATAATAATATGCAAAAAAAGCAACGACCGAACCAAAAACGGCTAAATAAACTACCGCTGCAAAACTTCTAAAACTCCACAAATTAATATCGGCGTCTGATGAAAAGAGAAACGCTAACACAAGTTGAATGAGGGATGCAATTGAAAATTGATAAAACAAATTCAACGTGATATTATTTGTTTGATGCGCATGTTTTTTGGAATATAAAACCGCTATGGACCAACTCAAAATAGCAATACTTAAATATGCGATTCCTACTTTATAATTTGGATCTAAAATATCTGAAAGACCCTTTCTAAAAATAAAAACCACCCCAGTAAAACCTAATAAAACACCGAAAAAACCTTTCCAAGTAGGCTTTTGAATTCCAAATATTACACTGCCTATAAATACAATCACAGGTGACATGGCACTCATTATGGATGTCAATCCACTCGTAATCGACTGCTCTGCAATGGTTGTAAAGCTATTTGCGAAAACCAACATCAACACAGATAATACAAATTGGACTTTAAATTTTTCCCAACCTATCCAAACCAATTGTTTTTTGAAAAGCAACATAACCAACACAATAATTGCGGCAATTCCTTGTCTGATGGATGTTATAAACCAGGGTTGCATCGTTTCTACGGC
>JAGNYR010000002.1:52431-83589 GCA_017984835.1 Flavobacterium sp.
AAGATGTTGTAATTCTTGCAAAATATAAATCAAGGGATTCAAATTATTTTCATAGTACAACAACGGATTTTCTACACTTTCTCCTACCGCTTTGGAAGCAGCAAAATGAATCACTCCGTTAATATCGTCCTGCTTTTTAAAAAAATGTTGAACTGATGTTTTGTCTCGCAAATCGATGTTTTCAAACACTGGTTTTTTTCCTGTAATTCGCTCGATTCCATCCAAAACATCCAAAGATGAATTGGATAAATTATCAACTACAACTACATCAAAACCGATATTTTGTAGTTCAACTACTGTATGAGATCCTATAAAACCTAAACCACCTGTTACAACTATTTTCATTTGATTTATTTTAAAAATTCTAAGATTGAATCGGTAATAAATTGAATTTGTTCATCATCCAATTCAGTATGCATCGGCAGAGAAATTACTTCATTAACAAGCTTGTTGGTTACTGGAAAATCAGCTTCATTATAACGAGCATCGGCATATGCCTTCTGGCTATGTAAAGGTATTGGGTAATAAATAGCACACGGAATACCTTTGTCTAATAAATGTTGCATCAATCCATTTCGATCCGCATCGATGATTCGCAACGTATATTGATGAAAAACATGGCAATCGCATATTTCGCAAATCGAAGGTGCAATGATATTTTTATGACCTTCCAGAGCTGCTGAATACTTTCGCGCGGCATTTTGTCTTGCTTTACTGTACGCATCCAAAAAAGGAAGTTTGGCATTCAAAACACCCGCTTGGATACTATCTAAACGTGAATTCACTCCCACTACATCATGGTGGTAACGCACATACATTCCGTGATTTACAATTCCTCGAATGGTGTGTGCCAACGCATCATCATTGGTAAAAATGGCACCACCATCACCGTAGCAACCTAAGTTTTTTGAAGGAAAGAAAGAAGTGGAAGCTACATGTCCAATGGTTCCTGCTTTCTTTTTGGTTCCGTCAGAAAATTTGCAATTAGCTCCAATCGCTTGCGCATTGTCTTCAATCACATATAAGTTATGCTCTTTTGCAATAGCCATAATCGCTTCCATATTGGCCGCTCTTCCAAATAAATGAACAGGAACAATTGCTTTGGTTCTTGGTGTGATTGCTTTTTTGATTGCTTCTATTGAGATATTCATATTGGCTTCTTCTACGTCAACCAGCACGGGAGTCAATTGCAACAAAGCAATCACTTCAACGGTAGCGGCAAAAGTAAAATCGGCAGTGATCACTTCATCACCCGGTTTTAAATCGAGTGCCATCATCGCTATTTGCAATGCATCCGTACCATTAGCACAAGGAATAACATGCTTAACATCTAAATATTCTTCTAAGTTTTTTTGAAATTGATGAACCAAGGGTCCGTTAATATATGCGGTGGTATCTAAAACTTCCTGAATGGAAGCATTGACTGTTTCTTTGATTTTATCGTATTGACCTTTTAAGTCAACCATTTGAATTTTTTTCATATTTGAATTTTTCTTGCTGCAAAATTACTAATTATCTTCTGAAGATGATTTAATCTATTAAAAATAAGTTACCCTTTTGATAGAATATTTTACCCAGTTTTTTTATCTGAGCAATCCTATCAAAACTCCTGAAACAATAACAGAAAACAATCGCTCCTTTTTTATTTTAAATAAACATCGTACTTTTATGACCTGATTATACGACATGTATCAAATATATAATTTTATTATTATTCTCGCCTCACAAATTGTAAAACTTTTGGCTGTTTTTAGTCCGAAGCTTTCTCTTTTTGTTTCAGGTAGAAAAGAGGTGTTTCAAAAAATTAAGGAACACATCTCCGCGTCTGATAAAACGATTTGGTTTCATGCGGCATCCTTAGGTGAATATGAACAGGGCGTTCCCGTAATCGAAAAAATAAAAAAAGAATACCCAACCCATAAAATCATCATCACCTTTTTCTCCCCTTCAGGATATGAAGTTCGGAAAAACAACACTTTGGCAGATGTTACTGTTTATTTACCTTTGGATACCCAATCAAATGCTGAAAATTTCATCCAAGCCATTCATCCGGAAATGGTATTTTTTATCAAATATGAGTTTTGGCCCAATTACTTAAGAGCATTAAAAAACAAGGGGATCAAAACCTATCTAATCTCGGGAATATTTAGAGAAGACCAATTATTTTTCAAATGGTATGGTGCCTTTTACAGAAATGCTCTTCAAAGTTTTGAATACTTTTTTGTTCAAAATGAACATTCAAAAAAACTAATTCAAAGCATTGGATTTTCGAATGTGAAAATTTCGGGAGATACTCGTTTTGATCGTGTTTTGGATATTTTGCAGCAAAACAATGAACTTGATTTTATCGCACAATTTAAAAACAACCAAACCACCTTTGTGATTGGAAGTTCCTGGCCAAAAGACGAAGCTTTATTGATGGAGTTCATCAACAATGCTGCCGACGATATCAAATTCATCCTTGCACCTCATAACATAAAAACGGAACAAATCAATGCCTTACAAAAAAGCTGTACCAAAAAAGTGGTGTTATTTTCTGAAAGGAACGACAAAGACCTCGCTAACTACAATGTATTCATCATTGACACCATCGGTATTTTAACAAAAATATACAGTTATGCAGATATTGCCTATGTGGGTGGTGGGTTCGGAAATCCTGGAGTTCACAATATTTTAGAACCTGCAACTTTTGGAATTCCAATAGTAATTGGCCCCAACTACAGTCATTTTGCAGAAGCTACTGCATTGGTCCACATGGAAGGATGTATCAGTGTCTCTAATCAAACAGAATTAAATAATGCATTCCATTTATTGCTGCATAATGAAGACATTCGACATGAAAAAGGACATATTTGCAGTACTTTTGTCCAAATGAATAAAGGAGCAACCACAACGATCTTGAATCATATTTGTAACACATCCGAAGGATCACAGACTAAATAACAAACAAACTTAAACCCACATGAAATACATTAAATTAGTACTATTATTATTTTTCGTTCAAACCCAAGCGCAACAAGGCGGTATGTGGATTCCTTCCTTATTGAAAGGAATGAACGAAACGGAAATGAAAAATTTAGGGATGAAAATTTCAGCAGAAGATATTTATGCTGTAAACAAATCCAGTTTGAAAGATGCAGTCCCTCAATTTGATGGAGGTTGTACCGCTGAAATGATCTCTGATAAAGGATTGCTGTTAACGAATCACCATTGCGGATTTGATGCCATTCAAAATCACTCTACGGTCGAACACGATTACTTAAGAGATGGTTTTTGGGCCTATAAAATGGATGAGGAATTACCCAACAAAGGCATGGTTGTGATGTTTGTAGTTCGCATAGAAGATGTTACAACCCAAGTTCTAGAAGGGGTAAATGCATTAGCAAATGAATCGGATAAACAGAAAAAAATTCAGGCCAATATTTCTGCTTTAAGCACTTCATTACCAAAAGAAAGTTGGCAAGAAAATAAAATACGAACTTTTTATGATGGTAATCAATACCTATTGTTTGTAACCGAAACATTTAAAGACATCCGATTTGTGGGTGCACCACCAAGTTCCATTGGAAAATTTGGTTCAGACACAGATAACTGGGTATGGCCACGTCACACAGGAGATTTTTCTTTATTCCGAATTTACGCAGACAAAAACAACCGTCCTGCCGAATATGCTGCAGATAATGTTCCCTACAAACCGAAACATTTTTTCCCGATCTCTATAGAAGGATTGAAAGAAAATGATTTTACCATGGTGATGGGCTATCCCGGAAAAACACAAGAATACCTACCTTCGATTGCGGTAGATCAAATTGTTTCTACCTTAAATCCGGCCAAAATTGAAGTACGTGATGCTGCACTTAAAGCACAAGATCGATTTATGAGAAAAGATCAAGCGATCAAAATTCAGTATGCTTCGAAATATGCCAGTGTTGCCAATTATTGGAAAAAATGGATCGGAGAAACCAAAGGTTTGAAAAAATCAAATGCAGTAGAAATCAAGAAGAAATTTGAAGCCGATTTTCAACAAAAAGTTACCGCCGCTGGCAAACAAGCAGAATATGGAAACTTACTAGCAGATTTTGAAAAAAATTATTCAGAAATAAAAGAATACGCGCTGGCTAGAGATTATTTTACTGAGGTTGCCTTGCGTAACACTGAACTATTATCTGTGGGATATAAATTGTATCAGCTAGAACAAATCCTCAATTCAAAAGGAGAGCAAGCTTTTACTGATCGAAAAAACAATTTATCAAACGGGATTGCTGATTTTTACAAAGATTACAACAGTGAGGTTGACAAAGCTGTTTTTGAACAATTGATGCAACTATATGCAACCAAATCACCCAAACAGTTCTTACCACAATCGTTAATCGATGCCAATATTACCCAACTTACCGCAGCTATTTTTGAGACTTCAAAATTAACTAGTTTAACGGGCTTTACCTCTTTATTGGAAGGAGATACCAAAACAGTGATTGAAAAAATGAATGCAGACGAAGGGTACCAACTAATCAAGGCTATGTCCGATGCTTATTTGAAAAATGTAGCTCCTAAATACGACGAATTGAACCTTAAAAACATTGGTACCCAACGCACCTATATGAAAGCAATTTTAGAGTTAAGTCCAAAATCTGCACGAATTTTTCCGGATGCAAACAGCACGTTACGTATTACATATGGTAAAGTGAAAGGATACAAACCCAACGATGGCGTTGTATACGAACCGTATACCTACTTAGATGGAGTAATGGAAAAATATGTTCCCGGAGATTATGAATTTGACGTTCCAGCCAAATTGGTCGAATTGTATCAAACAAAAGATTACGGAAGATATGGCTCAAATGGCAAAATGCCCGTATGTTTTATTGCGACTAACCACACAACGGGTGGAAATTCTGGAAGTCCTGCGCTCGATGCTAAAGGGAATTTAGTTGGACTTAATTTTGACCGCGTTTGGGAAGGAACCATGAGTGATATTTACTATTCTCCAGACATTTGTAGAAACATTATGGTCGACACACGCTACATATTATTCATCATAGAGAAGTTTGCAGGAGCACACAATTTAATTAACGAGCTGAAAATCATACAACCAGCTAAGAAAAAATAAATATCCAGCAAACAATGCTTTTGGCATGAAATTTGTAACACTATTTGCGGAATTCAAAGAGAAAAAATTAAAAAAAAGTTAAAATAATTATTTTTTAAAATAAAAAAATTTATATCTTTGCTCCGAATTAATAATTAACCTTTTATATTTAAGTAAGATGAAAAAAGTATTTTTAAGTTTAGCTTTCGTTGCTGCATTAACTGTAGTATCTTGTAAACAAGCTGATGCTGCTGCTGAGCCAGCTGCTGACACAACTGCTGTTGAAACTCCAGCTGTTGACACAACTGCTGCTGATACAACTGCTGCTGACACTACAGCTGCTGATACAACTGCTGCTGCAAAATAATTAGAAACTAGTTTCTGATTTAAAAAATCAAAGCTCTGCATTGCAGAGCTTTTTTTATACCTTCTATTTTCTATTCAAACAAATCGGCTGCCTCGGGAAAAGCAAAGTCTTGAGAAGAAAAATCAAGAACTTCTGAAACCGCAAACGATCTGATTATTTCATTGATCCCTTTTTCCATTAGCAATTGGGTGGTGTATTTTCTACTCACCGCAATCTCTTTCTCGTCCAAAATCATTTTGAAATACAGCTTCCCGTTTTTTGATTTGAACTTCATAAAAAAAACAACTTCTATATTATTCTTCACATATTCAATGTGCTCTTCGCATTCAAAACGTAGTTCAAAATCATTGCTTACGAGAATTGTTTTCCCTTTTCTAGAAGTGAATTCGTATTTATAAAAACCGCTATTTCTTTGCGTAATCACAAACGTTCCCATAAACTACTTAACTGTGGGGTTATTAAATAAAAAAAGCTCCAAACAATTTGTTTGAAGCTTTAGTACTCAGAGCGGGACTTGAACCCGCACGAACATTGCTGTTCACTGGATTTTAAGTCCAGCGTGTCTACCAATTTCACCATCCGAGCATGGAATGCATACACATTCTATTTGGTTGAGCGAAAAACGGGGCTCGAACCCGCGACCTCGACCTTGGCAAGGTCGCGCTCTACCAGCTGAGCTATTTTCGCGTTTTTTATTGTAAGAACTTAGATACTTTTTACCGTATCGAGGATGCAAATGTACTACTTAAATTCAATTATGCAAAGGTTTTTGGTAAAAAATACAGATAATTTTATAACCCCCTGAAAACGTAATTGTTACTTTTTACCGAGCATCTTTTTTATTTCATTCAATTTCATTAATGCCTCGACCGGGGTCAATGTATTTATGTCTAATCCCATAATTTCCTCTTTAATTTCTTCCAATAAAGGATCATCCAAATTAAAGATACTCAATTGCACCTCTTCTTTCATCGACTTGATGCCAGCGATTTCTTCTCCCGAATGGTTTTTTTCTAATTTTTTGAGAAGTTTCTGGGCTTTACTAATTACTGTTTGAGGCATACCGGCCATTTTTGCCACGTGTATCCCAAAACTATGAGCACTGCCTCCTTTTACTAACTTTCGAACAAACAGTACCGTGTCTTTTAATTCTTTTACAGAAACATTGTAGTTTTGAATACGCTCCAATTGATTCTGCATTTCATTTAACTCATGGTAGTGTGTAGCAAAAAGTGTTTTAGGTTGCGCGGGGTTTCCGTGTAAAAAGTCAGCAATGGCCCACGCAATTGAGATTCCGTCATAAGTACTAGTTCCTCTCCCAATTTCATCAAGCAAAACAAGACTTCTTTCCGATATGTTATTTAAGATGGAAGCCGTTTCATTCATTTCAACCATAAAAGTCGATTCGCCCATCGAGATATTATCACTCGCACCTACTCGTGTAAAAATTTTATCTACCACGCCCATCCTTACAGATTCGGCCGGTACAAAACTTCCTGTTTGAGCCAAAAGTACAATCAATGCCGTTTGTCTTAAAATAGCTGATTTTCCGGACATATTAGGACCTGTAATCATGATTATTTGTTGCGTATCTCGATCTAAAAAAACATCATTTGCAATATAAGGCACTCCAACCGGTAGTTGCTTTTCTATTACAGGATGGCGGCCGTTTTTAATATCTAACTCGAATGTAGTATCAAGAATTGGACACACGTATTTATTTTCAATAGCCAATTGGGCAAATGAAGTCAAACAATCCAATTGTGCTACCAAGTTGGCGTTGAGTTGTACGGGCTTAATATAGGTTGCAATCCATTGAACCAATTGTTCAAATAATTGATTTTCTATCTGTTGAATTTTTTCTTCAGCACCTAAAATTTTAGATTCGTATTCTTTTAGTTCTTCTGTAATATAGCGCTCGGCACTGACAAGTGTTTGCTTTCTAATCCAATCGGAAGGTACTTTGTCTTTGTGTGTGTTTCTTACTTCTATATAATATCCGAAAACATTGTTGAAAGAAATCTTTAACGAACTAATTCCCGTCGCTTCTGACTCTCTTTTCTCAATTCCTTCCAAAAATTCTTTGCCTGAAAAAGCAATTTTTCTCAATTCATCCAATTCAGAATTGACACCAACAGCAATGGCATTCCCTTTAGAAATAGCCACTGGAGCTTCTGGATGCAAAGTAGTCGCGATTTTTTCACGAAGTAAATCACAAGCATGCAAGGAATCTCCAATTACTTTTACCGCTTCTTGCTTACTAGACAAAGCCAACTCTTTTATGGGAATTATCGCATCGAGCGATTCTTTCAAGTAAATAATTTCTCGTGGAGACACTTTCCCAGCTGCAATTTTTGAAATCAATCGTTCCAAATCAGAAATTTGTTTGATTTGAAACTGAAATTGCTTCATTACCTCTTGATTGTCAAATAAATAAGAAACTACCTCGTGTCTGTTTCTTATTTTGTTTGCATCTTTCAATGGCAAGGCTAACCAACGTTTTAACAAGCGACCTCCCATAGGAGAAATCGTTTTATCAATGACATCCAATAATGTTACTGCATTGGGATTATAACTGTGATACAATTCTAAATTTCTGATGGTAAAACGATCCATCCAAACATAGGCGTCTTCTGCAATGCGTTGAATGGCTGTGATGTGCTGAATTTTATTGTGTTGCGTTTCAGATAAATAATACAAAATAGCTCCCGAAGCAACGATTCCGTCCGTCAATTCTTCTATTCCAAAACCTTTCAAGGAATTGGTTTTAAAATGATTGGTCAAAGTTTCAACCGCATAATCTGCTTTAAAAACCCAATCTTCCAGATAAAAAACATTGTAGTCATTTCCGAATTGCTCCGAAAATGGCACTTTGTGCTGCTTTTGAACCAATACCTCACTCGGGTTAAAATTTTGAAGTAATTTATCGATGTATTCCGGATTTCCTTGTGAAACGAGAAACTCTCCTGTAGAAACATCCAAAAAGGAAATTCCAATCCCCATTTTTCCAAAATAAAGGGAAGCTAAAAAATTATTTGATTTCGATTGTAATACTTCGTCATTCATGGCAACTCCCGGCGTAACTAATTCGGTCACCCCACGTTTCACAATGGTTTTCGTCATTTTTGGATCTTCTAATTGATCGCAAATAGCGACACGAAGACCTGCTTTTACTAATTTTGGCAAATAGGTATTAATAGAATGGTGCGGAAAACCAGCTAAGGCTGTTTCTGTTTCTGAACCAGCTCCCCTCTTAGTTAATGTAATACCTAATATTTTAGAAGCCCGTACCGCATCTTCACCAAAAGTTTCATAAAAATCACCTACTCGAAACAACAAACAAGCATCCGGATACTTTCGCTTGATGTCGTTGTATTGCTTCATTAATGGGGTTTCTTTTACTTCTTTGCCTTTTGTTGTCAATGGTTCTGATTTTTAATTGCCACGAAATTACTTATTTTTGAACAAACGTCTAAGTAAATTTAATTTTAAAAGTTAAATTTTATCTTTATAAATCTTTTTTTTATAAATTTGCTTGTTAATATTTAATTTACACACAATGAAAAAAATAGTATTTGTAGCCCTTATTGCAGTATTTGGTTTATCTACAGCCAATGCTCAAGACGTTAAAAAAGCGAAAAAAGTTGTTTCTACTAAAGTTGAAACACCTACAGTGGATGGTCCAGGAATGTTGTTTGAAACAGAAACAATTGATTATGGTACAGTAGCTCCTAATTCTGACGGAAAAAGAGAGTTTGTATTTGTAAACAACGGAAACAAACCATTAGTTATCGAAAGCACGCAAGGATCTTGCGGATGTACAGTACCTACAAAACCAGAAAAACCAATTTTACCAGGTGAAAAAGGAGTGATTGGTGTGAAATATGATACTTCAAGAGCAGGTCAACCTTTTACAAAAAATGTAACAGTTAAATCAAATGCAGTAGGTCAAGAAACAAAAGTTCTTACAATCAAAGGAACTGTTTTACCAAATCCTGCACCAGCAGAAGCTCCTGTAAAAAGCTAAATATCACAAAAATAAATAGTTAAGCCACGTAATTTTGCGTGGCTTTTTTATATTAAAAAAAACACCATGCGAAAACTTGAAAACAGCGAACTCGACCGAAAATCAATTGAAGATTTTAAACAATCAGAAAAAACACCCCTACTTATTGTTTTGGATGACATTCGTAGTTTACACAATATTGGTTCTGTTTTTAGAACTTCGGATGCCTTTTTAATTGAAAAAATATATTTGTGTGGTATTACTGCTACCCCGCCAAACAAAGAAATTCACAAAACGGCACTTGGCGCCACCGACACAGTAGCATGGGAATACAAAGAAAACATACTCGAATTAATTACTCAATTAAAAGCTGAAAATTGTCAAGTAATCGCAATTGAACAAGTTGAAAACGCTGTCTTTTTAAATGATTTCAAACCCAAAAAAGACCAAAAATACGCACTCATTTTTGGTAATGAAGTGTATGGAGTTTCACAAGAAGCGGTACAAAATTGCGATGCTACCATTGAAATACCACAATTAGGAACCAAACATTCCTTAAACATCTCGGTAAGTGCCGGAATCGTGGTGTGGGATTTGTTTCAAAAAATGAGAAGCTAACCCAGCTTCTCCTGAATCTTATTCAAGATAAAAATATAATCTTCTTGATTTTTTAGAAAATCCAGATCGGATACATCTATAATAAGCACATTCAAATCTTTTTGTGTCTTAATGTAATCTAGATATCCTGTGTTTATTTTATCTAAATATTCAGCAGGAATTTCTTGCTCGTAACTTCTTCCTCTTCTTTTAATATTTTGAAGCAAACGTTCAGTACTTTGGTATAAATAAACGTACAAATCAGGTTTGGGCATTTCCTTATAGATGATATCAAACAAAGTTTTATACAATCTATATTCATCCTCAGCCAAAGTAACTTTGGCGAAAATCAGCGATTTGAAGATGTGATAGTCGGCAATGATGAAATCCTTGAAAAGATCGAATTGCGCTAAATCATCCGAAATTTGTTGGTACCTATCGGCCAAAAAAGACATTTCGAGCGGAAAAGCATATCGGTTTTGATCTTTATAAAATTTTGGCAAAAATGGATTATCTGCAAAACGTTCTAATACTGTTTTTGCATTAAAATCTTGGGCCATTTTATTAACTAATGTGGTCTTCCCGGCGCCAATATTACCTTCAATTGATATATAATTTAACTGATCTAATGAAAAGTTTTGCAAAGGCGCTATTAGCTCGTCCACTCTAACACAATTGGATTGGTCAACGGTATTCAGAACCAATTCTTGGGTGGTTTGCAACCATACGGGATGGATCCAATCGGTTGCAATTTCCTGTAAAGGCAACAACACAAACAACCTGTTTTGCATTTCTTGATGCGGAACCACTAAAGCATCCGTTTGAATGATTTCATTGTCAAAATAAATGATGTCGATATCAATTGTTCGTGGTTGGTAGCCAAGTTGACTCGAACGCATTCTTCCTAATTTTTTTTCAATTTTTTGAATCGCCTTAAAAATTTGTTGGCACGAACGGTGGGTGTGCAATAAAACGGCACAATTATAAAAAGCATCGCTTTCAAAACCCCATGATTCGGACTCATAAATTGAAGAAACTCGGAAAACAGTCCCTACATTAAGATGCAGCATGTCAATACATTGCATCAAATAATCTTTTCGATTACCCTGATTGCTTCCAATTGACAATACTACTTGATGTTGTTGACTCATAGTTTGGCAAAATAACTAAAAGAATTTCAGAAATGCAGTATATTTGTGGCTTGTGTTGATAACTATTTTAATTTTCATTTTGTAACAAAAATCAAAAGTAATCAACTAACTCACAAAAAGAATGTTATGAAATTTTTAGGAAATGTACTGGCTACCCTTGTTGGATTATTTATTTTTTGCATGATCAGTTTCTTCGGATTGTTGCTTTTAGGAGCCATTTTTGGAGGAGAGGACGACACGGTTCAAGTTTATTCCGACTCTGTTATTGAATTAGATCTATCGAAAATAGAAAACGATTATGCAGGTAAAATAAATTTTACCGATTTTCAATATTTTGACGCACAGCACAATGGTTTGGTTGACGTTTTACATGCCATTGAATACGCAACAACCGATGATAAAATTAAAGGTATTTCGATATTAAACAGCAACTCTTCGTTGGGATTGGCGCAAACTAAAGCCTTGAGAGATGCATTAGAAGATTTTAAAAAATCAGGAAAATTTATTTATGCTTATGCCAATTATTATTCACAAAAAGAATATTATTTGAACTCGGTTGCTGATAAAATCTACCTCAACCCTGTAGGTGAATTAGAATTAAAAGGATTGTCGGTAGAAACCATGTTTTTCAAGGATTTTCAGGAAAAATCAGGAATCAAAGTGGAAGTAATTCGTCACGGAAAATTCAAGAGTGCAGTTGAGCCATTTTTAGAAAATAAAATGAGTGATGCAAACAAAGAGCAAACCACAGCCTTACTCAACTCATTGTGGAGTTCTGTTATTTCAGACATTTCAAAAAGCAGAAATATCTCAATTTCTCACTTGAATGAAATTGCAGAAAATTTATCAGCGAGAACTCCGCAAATGGCAAAAAATGAAAAATTAATAGACGAAATAGCGTATGAAGATGTATATCATAACGACATCAAAAAAGCACTAAAATCAAATCAAGAAGAAGAATACACCTCTATTTCTATAGATGATTATGCAGAAAAAGTAGCTACCAGTCAAATCAATTTTGAGGCAAAAGACAAAATAGCCATTATTTATGCACAAGGTGAAATCATGAGCGGTGAAGGTGACGTAACCGTAATTGGAGAGGGAGCGATGCGTCGTTCTTTGAAAGAAGCACGTGAAGATGAAAACGTAAAATCAATTGTATTGCGTATTGATAGTCCGGGTGGAGATGCCCTTACATCAGAATTGATATGGAGAGAAATTGAATTAACAAAAAAAGTGAAGCCTGTTGTCGTTTCTATGGGTAATTATGCGGCATCGGGCGGTTATTATATAGCATGTAATGCTCATAAAATTTATGCAGAAGCTACTACAATTACGGGTTCTATTGGTGTATTTGGAATGCTTCCCAACTTTACCACTGCGGCTAATAAAATAGGGATTTCAACCGAAACTGTAAAAACACATACCAACGCTGCAGGATTTTCTCCGTTCACCACACTTGACAGCAGCACCAGAGCCTTTGCTCAAGAAGGAGTAGAACGCATCTATTTTACATTTGTCAATAGAGTAGCTTCGGGAAGAAAATTAACTACTCAACAAGTAGATGCTATTGGACAAGGTAGAGTTTGGACTGGTCAAGACGCTAAAAAAATTGGACTAGTTGATGCAATTGGCGGCTTAGACGACGCAATCAAAGAAGCCGCTAAACTCGGAAAAACTACAAAATATCGTTTGCAGGACTATCCAGAATTTGACAAAAGCTTCAATGATTTGTTAGAAAATTTTGGTTTGGCTCAAACAAAAGAAAAACTACTCAAAGAAGAATTAGGAACTGAAAATTACATGATCTTACAAAGAATCAAACAACTTTCAACCCAAAAAAGAATCCAAGCTAGAATGAGTTTCGACATGAAGATCGAATAATTTCTTCTTATAAATTGATAGTGACTACGTAGCCTTCAAAAGTACGGATGTTGAAAACGGTTCCGTCTTCAAACAAGAGATATTGTCCTTTAACACCTTTGAGCTTTCCTGTAAAATTTGGCGTTTTATCCAAATTTAGACTGGTTACTTTAGACGGATAACTGAGTACCGGGAATTGTAATTCATACAGATGCGCCTGGGTCGAATAAAAATATTCTTGCACTTCTTTCGGGATTAGGTATTCGAGTTTGAGTCGTTCGGCCACTAAATCGACCGGATTGTATTCATTTTTGAGCATTTTTTGCCAATTCGTTTTGTCGGCATAATGATTTTTGAGCGCTACTTCCGTAATTCCGGCCAAGTAACGATTGGGAACCTCCACTATAGGAATAGCTTCTACCGCACCTTGGTCGATCCAACGAGTAGGCACTTGCGTTTTTCTAGTAACTCCCACTTTTACTTCGCTCGAAAGGGCTAAATAGACAATATGCGGCTGCAACTGCACTCTTTTTTCATAATCCAAATCACGGTCTTCAATATCCAAATGGGCCGTGCTAAGTTCGGGCTTCATGATCCAATCTCCAGCTGAAGCACTCGACATAAAACAATCATAACAAAAACCTTGTCTAAAAATTTTCTTCTTTTTATGGCATTCCAAACATTGGTATCCTTCAAAAGTAATCTCGAGGGTTTTATCCAAAATTTGGTTTAGATTCAGAAAGCTATTTTCGAACACCAAATAATATTGAATTGGGTTTGAAAATTCGGTTTGCATTTTGGTTAATACGCCTTGATACATCATTCTGTTAGGATAATATTTTAGAATTCAACAAAATTTGTTATTTTTGGTAAAGTTATCATTCCTATTTCATAAATCATAATTTTCAAATGCCTTTACCAATTATCAATTCTATAGCGTCATGGGTATTAAAACAACGAATTCATCAGATTGAGTTGTTTTTAAAATATCCCCATGAAGTGCAAAACGAGTTGTTATTGGGCTTGGTTCGACAAGCAGAAAAAACAGTATTGGGTGAAAAGTATGGTTTTGAATCGATCAAGAACTATGCTGCTTTTGCAGAACGTGTTCCCATTTCATCTTATGAAGAATTAGAGCCTTTGATTGAACGTACGCGTCAGGGTGAGCAAAATGTATTTTGGAATGAGCCCATCAAGTGGTTTGCCAAATCGAGTGGAACCACCAATGCCAAAAGTAAATTTATACCCGTAAGCAATGCTGCGTTGGAAGATTGTCATTACAAAGGAAGTAAGGATTTACTTTGTTTGTATTTGAACAATAACGAAGATTCACAGTTGTTTTTAGGGAAAAGTTTGCGACTAGGTGGTAGTTCTCAAATCTATGAAGACAACAAAACCTATTTTGGAGACTTATCAGCAATCTTGATAGAAAACATGCCTATGTGGGCGGAGTTTAGCAGTACGCCAAGCAATAAAGTATCTTTAATGAGTGAGTGGGAGAGCAAACTTGCTGCTATTATTTCTGAAACCAAAACAGAGAATGTAACCAGTTTTGCAGGTGTTCCATCCTGGCTTTTGGTTTTGATGAATCGAATGTTGACCGAATCAGGAAAAGAAAATTTGTTAGAAATCTGGCCCAATTTAGAAGTCTATTTCCATGGAGGCGTTAGTTTTGAACCTTACAAAGAACAATACAAAAAACTATTACCTAGCAATCAATTCAAATACTACGAAATCTATAATGCCTCTGAAGGATTCTTCGCTATACAAGATTTGAATTATTCAAGTGATTTATTATTGATGTTAGATTATGGTATTTTTTATGAATTTATTCCAATGGACACCTACGGTACTAGTCATCAAAAAGCCATCCCGTTATCTGAAGTGGTATTGTTTAAAAATTATGCTGTAGTCATTACGACCAATTCGGGACTTTGGCGTTACTTAATTGGAGATACCGTTCGTTTCACCTCTTTAAGTCCCTACAGAATTAGAGTAACGGGTAGAACCAAGCACCACATCAATGTATTTGGTGAGGAGTTAATGGTTGAAAACACCGATGCAGCGATTGCAAAAACCTGTACCGAACTGAATTGTGAGGTAAAAGAGTATACGGTAGCTCCGGTTTTTATGAAAGATAAAGAAAAAGGTGCTCATGAGTGGATGATTGAATTTCAAAAGCGTCCCGATGATTTGGCTGTGTTTCAAAAAAAATTAGACCAAAATTTGCAAGCTGTAAATTCTGATTACGAAGCCAAACGATACAACAACATGACATTGAATGAATTGATCCTCAATATGGCTCGAGAAAATTTATTTTATGATTGGCTAAAAAAGAAAGATAAATTAGGTGGACAACATAAAATTCCGAGATTGTCTAATCAAAGAGATTATTTGGAAGAATTAAAAGAAATGTAATGCACTCAATTAACATAAAAAAAACGCTTCTTATTATCGGATTAATGTTGCTTTTTTCATTTTCATCCTGTGGGCCCAAACGACATGGATGCGGACCTGGGAGGTGCGAAGTCCTCGTTTCTAAACAAGTGGTTTGTTAATCGGATTACTCCTCCATCATATCAATATGACGGTCGTGATAACCTAAAAGGTACAAAACCCCGTCAAGTCCAAGGCTAGAAATAGAAGTCGCAGCATTTTCTTTTACCGTTGGCTTGGCATGAAACGCGATACCTAGTCCCGCCAAATTTAACATAGGTAAATCATTCGCTCCGTCTCCAACTGCTATTGTTTGATTGATATGTATGCCTTCTTTGTCGGCAATTGCTTGAAGAAATTCGGCTTTCTTTTGTCCATCTACAATCTCTCCAATGTAGTTTCCTGTTAATTTACCGTCTTTGATTTCCAATTGATTGGCATGAACATAATCGATTCCTAATTCCTTTTGAAGGTAATTTCCAAAATAAGTAAATCCACCCGATAAAATTGCGGTCTTGTATCCATAATATTTTAAGGCTTTCATCAATCGGTGGGCGCCTTTTGTAATAGGCAAATTAACCGCAACATTGTGAAGTACTTCCTCACTTAATCCTTCAAGGAGGGCCATTCTTTTTTTGAAACTTTCGTTAAAATCAATTTCGCCATTCATAGCCGATTCGGTAATCGCGCGCACTTGCGCTCCAACTCCTGCCAAATCTGCAAGTTCATCTATGACTTCGGTTTGAATCAAAGTGGAATCCATATCAAAACAAACCAAACGTCTGTTTCTACGGTACATATTGTCTTCTTGAAAAGAAATGTCAACGTTTAGGGTTCTCGAAATTTCCATAAAACTGGCGGTCATCGATGCTCTATCTACAGCCGTTCCTGTCACTGAAAGTTGCACACAAGAACGTGGATTTTCTTCAGTTTCTATAATAGAAGTTCTACCTGTTAATCGAATGATGGAATCAATGTTTAGATGTTGATTCGACATGATTTGGGTAACAGCCGCCAATTGAGAGGCTGTCAAAACTTCGCCCAAAATATTGATGATATAACGTTGTTTGCGTTGCGCTTTTACCCATTTTTCATAGTCTGGAATAGAGATCGGAATGAATTTAACTTTGATTCCGAGTTCGTATCCTTTGAACAATAAATCTTTGAGTACGGGTCCCGAGGTAGAACCCTTTTTAATCTGAAACAAAATCCCTAAAGAAAGGGTGTCGTGAATATCCGCCTGACCAATATCTAAGATAATGGCGTCATATGTTGCCAAAACGGAAGTCAATCCAGCAGTAACTCCTGGTTTGTCTTGCCCCGATACTTTTAACAAAATAATTTCTCTATCTTCTATTGTCATTTTGATGCGATTGGTTTCTTGGCAAAAATCGGCAATCTATTGCTTATATAAAAGGATAATGGTGCTTTTTTTTAAGCTCTTCTTCCAATTAATATGAATCTATTATTTTTCTAGTAACTGCAATTGGCTTTTCAATCGCTCTGTGATCAAACCCATCATTCGCTTGTTTAGTACCGAAGCATTCCTCTCATATTCGGCGTACTCTTGTAGGGTAAACATTCCCATTACCAATCCTTTGCACACATTTTTCAAAGCAATGTCGCGCTGTAGGGCATTGTCAATAAAATCACTTTTTTTGGCTGGACCCAAATCATAAAACGAATTTTTGTGTTGTGCGATGTACGATTTAAATATTGAAATCAACAGCTCATTTTGGAGTTTCAAAATGGGACGAAGTGTGTTGTTTTGAAAAAGCTCTCCGGATGAAGTCGCTTCTTTTTGTTCTCCTAAAGTTTCCCCTCTAAAAATTAGCAATCCTGAATCTCTGGTTTCCATTTTCGATATATTTGAATTCAAATGTAGGCAAAATTTAGGCTGTTTTCCGAATGAAAGTGGGTATAAAATAAAAATAAAAAAAGCCCAAAAATTACTTTTTGAGCTTTTACTACGGTTCTATTTTTTTATGAAGCCAATTCCAATCGTTTCAATAAATTTTTATTCAAGGCTTCTTCTGTGTACGCTTTATCAATGTGCAGTTGTGTTTCATCTGAACTTGGTAAATCGTACATAGCATCGGTTAAAATAGCCTCACACAAAGACCGAAGTCCACGTGCCCCTAATTTATATTCTAATGCTTTGTCTACAATAAAATCGAGTGCTTCGTCATCTATAGTAAATGCCACCTCATCCATTTTAAACAATTTTGTATACTGCTTGATCAAGGCATTTTTAGGTTCTGTCAAAATCGAACGCAACGTGCTTTTATCCAAAGGATCCATATGCGTAAGAACCGGTAAACGACCAATGATTTCAGGAATCAAGCCAAAATCTTTGATGTCTTTTGGTATCACATATTGCAACAAATTATCTTTGTCGATGTTATCCGTATTTTTTGAAGTGCTGTATCCAACGGCCGTACGATTCAATCGTTTCGAAATGATTCGCTCAATACCATCAAAAGCACCCCCGGCAATAAACAAAATATTTTGGGTATTTACTTCTACAAATTTTTGATCGGGATGTTTACGTCCTCCTTTTGGCGGAACATTCACAACTGTACCTTCCAATAATTTTAGCAATGCTTGTTGCACTCCCTCTCCAGAAACATCACGCGTGATGGATGGATTATCGCTTTTGCGAGCAATTTTATCTATTTCGTCAATAAATACGATCCCTCTTTCTGCTTTTTCAACATCATAATCTGCGGCTTGTAACAACCTCGTCAAGATGCTTTCAACGTCTTCTCCAACATAACCCGCTTCGGTTAAAACGGTTGCATCCACGATAGCCAAAGGAACATCTAACATTTTGGCAATTGTTTTTGCCACTAAGGTCTTTCCGGTTCCTGTTTGCCCCACCATGATGATGTTGCTTTTTTCAATTTCTACCTCGTCATTGGTTTGCTGCTGCATCAATCGTTTGTAATGATTGTAAACGGCAACCGACATCACTTTTTTGGTTTGATCTTGACCAATCACATATTCATCCAAGAAAGCGCGAATGTCTTTTGGCTTGCGTAAAACAAGATCGGATGCAGATTTTGTCAATGCATTCGATTTCATTTCTTCAAGAACGATACCGTGCGCTTGTTCAATACAATTATCACAAATGTGCGCATCGATTCCTGCAATTAATAAATTGGTTTCTGCTTTTTTTCTTCCGCAGAAGGAACATTCAAATTTTTCTTTTGCCATTTTATGTGTTTCAGGTTTACGTGATAGTTACACGATAAACTTTGAATTAATTATCTTCTTAGTACTTCGTCAATCATTCCGTATTCTTTGGCTTCATCTGCAATCATCCAATAATCGCGTTCTGAGTCTTTGAATACTCTTTCGAATGTTTGACCCGAATGCGTTGAAATGATTTTGTACAGTTCATCTTTCAACTTCAACATTTCTCTTAAGTTGATTTCCATATCGGTAGCAACCCCTTGAGCGCCTCCTGAAGGTTGGTGAATCATTACTCTTGAATGAGGTAAAGCCGAACGTTTTCCTGGTGCTCCTGCGCAAAGTAATACTGCACCCATAGAAGCTGCCATTCCGGTACAAATTGTTGCAACATCTGGCTTGATGTATTGCATGGTGTCGTAAATACCTAAACCAGCATACACACTTCCACCAGGTGAATTTAAGTAAATTTGAATGTCTTTTGATGCATCTACGCTTTCAAGGAACAACAATTGTGCTTGAACAATGTTGGCTATTTGGTCATCGATACCTGTTCCCAAAAAGATGATTCGATCCATCATCAATCTAGAAAAAACATCCAATTGCGAAATGTTTAAATGACGTTCTTCAATGATGTAAGGCGTCATGTTGGTTGGGTTCATTGCTCCAACGATTTTATCAAAGTACATTGCGTTTACGCCTTGGTGTTTGGTAGCGTATTTTTTAAATTCTTTCGACATTTCGAGCGATGCTCTTGTGTTTTTACCGTAGTTCATTTTTTGTGTTTTTTATAGTTCAGGATCTCAACTTTTCCGAGTTTTTAGGCATACGATTAACTAATTTCTCGTTACCCTTGCTTTTTTTTAGCCCAGATAGAAGTGAAAATCCTTTTTTGATTTTTTTTCAAAAAAGATTGGAACGAATAGCTGGAATAGCTTCTAAAAAAATTGAGCGTCAAAATATTAATTCTGACGCTCAAATATACTAAATTTTTTATTTCAAAAATTATTCGTTGTACATTGCAGCTACAAATTGTTCGTAAGTAACTTCTTTGGTTGTTGGGTTGGCTTTTTCTTTGAAAAGTTGCAACATTTTTTCAGCAACTACCTGGTCTGAAAGACGTTTTACTTCTTCTTGATTTGAAAGCACTCTTGCGACAATTCCTTCCACTTCTTGATCTGTTGGATTTGCATTTCCGAACTGAGCCATTTGTTGACGAATCGCGTTTGATGTAAATGATTTTAAGTCTTCAAAAGTGATTTGAATGTTGCTTTGCGCCAATGCTTTTCCTTCGATTAATTGAAAACGCAATCCTTTTTCTGAACGCGCATATTCTACAGCAGCTTCTTCTGGATTTAATTGTTTCTCACCAACGGTTTGTAACCATTTGATTAAAAATTCTTTTGGCAAATCGAATGGTGTGCTTTCGATCAAGAAATCTTGAACATCGGCCATTAATTTTTGATCTGCTTGTTGTTCAAATTGTTTTTCAGCGTCTTCTTTGATTTTCAATTTTAGTTCTTCTACTGAAGTAACATTTCCTGGTCCGAAAAGTTTGTCGAACAATTCTTGATTCAATTCGGCTGGTTCACGTGCAATTACTTCATCAATTGTGAAAGTAACTTCTACGTCTAAACCATGAACGTTATCATGAGGAATGTTTAAATAATCCATCAATTTATGATCATCGTGAAACAACCCTTTGGTTTTTAATGTAACAACATCGCCTACTTTTTTCCCGATGAAACTTTTAACCGTTTTAGCATCTTTTAATTCTTCAAGATCCATCGTGGTTCTGTTGTTGATTCCTTCTGCTTCATTAACAAAAGTACCGGCAACATCATTTCCTTTAGCAACTTCTTGTTGAGAGATGATTTTTCCAAATTGTTTTTGAATTCTAGCCACTTGGTCATTCAACATTTTGTCATCTGCGACCACTTGGTATTTGATGATGTTGTTTTTTGCATCCAAATTGATTTCAAAATCTGGCACCAATCCAATTTCATATTCAAAAGTTAACTCTTCCGCATTCCAATCAAAATTTTCATTCAATTTAGCCAACGGTGTACCTAACAAATTTAATCTTTCTGATTCTACAAAACGTTTCAAAGCTAAGTCAACTACTTTCGTAACTTCTTCTATTTTAATAGCTTTTCCGTATTGTTTTTCTACCAAGTCTTTAGGAACTTGACCTTTACGAAAACCTTTTACTGTTGCAAGAGGCATTTTTTCGTTAATTCTTTTCGCAACTTGACCTTTATAATCCATATGAGGAACGGTCATCACAATAACTTCATTTACTGCGTCTATAGCAACTCTTTTAATATCCATGATGATGATAATTTACATAATAAAATTGGGTGGCAAAATTACTACATTTTTGCCACCCAACCAAGTTTTTATCGAGATGATTTATCGCTTTTTTTCGACTAGTTTGTAGGCAACCGATTGAGTAACCGAAAGCAATACACTAAACCAAAGTGCCGACCAAAAAGAATAGACATGAAATCCGTCAACCAATTGGTCGCAAATCATAACCAAAACCGCATTGATGACCAACAAAAAGAGTCCGAGTGTGAAAAATGTGACCGGTAAAGTAAAGAAGACAAAAATTGGTTTGACAAAAATATTGAGTAAACCTAAAACAACGGCGACATAAATTGCCGACGAAAATTCATCTACTACGATACTCTTTTTCATAAAAAACGACAAGATCATCACAATAAGTGCCGTAATTAATATTCTGATTGCTAGTTTCATATTATTGGTGTTTAGTTAAAAATTGGGTGGTGTATTCAAAAAAGCTTTTTGGATTTTCGGCATGAAGCCAATGTCCTACATTGGGAATCGTTTCAAAAACAGCGTTTGGAAAATGGTCTTTGATGGCGTTAAAATCGGCGTCCAAAATATAGTTGGAATTCCCGCCACGAATGAATAAGGTGGGGTTTAAAAAAACAGCTCCACTTGGCAATGCTTTTCCTATTTCTTCAATTCTGGCATTAAAAACGGGCAAGTTAAATCGAAAAGCCAATTGCCCCGGGGTGATCCAAAATAAATTTTTCAATAAAAATTGGCGTGTCCCAAAATCGGGAATGTAAGGATACAAGGTTTCTTCAACATCTGATCGAGAGGGTTGAACAGAAAAATCAATGGCATTTAGCCCGGCTAATATATCCTGATGGTGTGGCGCATAATATTTTGGACCGATATCGGCAACTACACATTTTTGAATCAATTCAGGATAAGAAGTAGCCAAAAGCATCGCCACTTTTCCTCCCATGGAATGTCCAATGACGTGCGCCGATTGAATGTGGTTTACTTGACAATAAAGTACGACATCTTGCACCATCGCTTCGTAAGAGAAATCGTCGGAGTGAAAACTTTTTCCGTGATTTCGAAGGTCTAAAATATGCACATTAAAACCCGCTTCTTGGTACTGCAAGCCTAACGTTTTCCAATTATCTGACATACCCATAAAACCATGTATAATGAGCAGGTTTTTATCACTCGCTGCCGAGTAGATTAAACTATGTACGACTTGATGTTGCATTTATTTTAATTTTTGCAAATACATATTTACGACATTATCCAAACCAAAATAGAGCGCCTCAGAAATAAGCGCATGCCCAATCGAAACCTCGGCAAGATGGGGTATATTTTGATTAAAAAACTGAATGTTATCTAAACTTAAATCGTGCCCTGCATTGATGCCTAAACCCAATTCATGTGCTAAACTTGCAGCTTCAACATATGGCTTGATCGCATTTGAATTCCCTTTTTGAAACTCATGCGCAAATGCTTCTGTATACAATTCGATACGATCTGTACCTGTTTTTTGAGCCCCTTCAATCATCGCTTGGATCGGGTCAACAAAAATAGAAGTTCGGATGTTGTTTCTTTTAAATTCTTGGATCACTTCGGACAAATAACTTTGATTTTTAAGTGTATCCCAACCAGCCGAAGAGGTAATGGCACCAATGGCATCTGGCACCAACGTTACTTGAGTAGGTTGACATTCGAGTACCAAATCAATAAAATTGTGCAATGGATTCCCTTCTATGTTGTATTCGGTTGTGATGACGGATTTTAAATCGCGGGCATCCTTGTAACGAACATGACGTTCGTCGGGTCTTGGGTGTATGGTGATACCATGAGCACCAAATTTTTGGATGTCTTTTGCCACCTGGATTAAATCAGGCACATTACCCCCACGCGCATTACGCAACGTGGCGATTTTATTTATATTTACACTTAATTTTGTCATTGTAGTAGTAAAATTAGTTTTCATCAAAATGATGAGGCAAAAATACAAAGTAAAATAAGGTATTATGTGCTAAATTTTGATTATTTTGCACCCATATTGACACATTTGAATAATGACCGAAATCACCGACTACATCACCAATCATTACCAGGCCTTTTCAAGTACTGAAAAAATAGGTGTGATTCAAGATTTTTTTACAGAGGCTTCTTTTTCACATTTCCCAGTGTTAGAAGCAGGTGTTTTTATTGGTGCTATTTCATCGGAAGAAGCAGAGATTCTGGATGCATCCAAAGCCATAACCGATTTTAAATATTCTTTAGAGCCTTTTTTTGTTCGAAAAAACATGCCTTGGTTCAATGTATTGGAAGTTTTTGCCAAAAATAATTCCAATATTGCACCTGTGTTAGACGAAAAGAATCAATATGTGGGCTATTACGAATTGGAGGATGTGCTGCAATTTTTTTATCAGACGCCCTACATCAAAGAACAAGGAACCAGCATTATTTTGCAAAAAAACAGCGCCGATTTTTCAATTAGCCAGATCAGTCAAATTGTTGAAAACAACAATGCCAAACTTTTGGGTTTGTTTGTTTCAGAGGCCAATCCAGCCATGATACAAGCTACTTTAAAAATCGGAATTGGAAGTGTCAATGAACTCATCCAGTCGTTTCGAAGATATGAATATGAAATTGTTTCCGATCACAACGAGGATAATTATTGGAACAATTTAAAAGAACGATCTGATTATTTAGATAAATATTTGAATATATAATAGTTATGAAGGTAGCAATTTTTGGACAGTATTATCAAAACGACACCCGACCTATCATTCGAGATATCATTGTGTTTTTTGAAGCAAATCAAGTAGAGATGGTGATTGAGAAAAACTTCTTGACCAACTTATACAAAGAAGATATTGTACAAAAAGAGTACAAAACTTTTTCTAAGCACACCGATTTGGATGCTAGTTTCGATATTCTGATCAGTATTGGTGGCGACGGAACCATCTTAAGAGCAGCTACTTTTGTGCGGGATTTGGGGATTCCGATATTGGGAGTGAATGCAGGAAGATTAGGATTTTTGGCAAAAGTTCAAAAAGAGAACATTGAATCGTTTCTCCAAATTGTATTGGAGAAAAAATATTCGATCTCAGAAAGAACAGTGCTTTCTCTAGATACTACACCCATCAACTCCGAAATAAACCATCTGAATTTCGCCATGAATGAAGTTACAGTGAGCAGAAAAGACACTACTTCGATGATTACCATAGAGACGTATTTAAATGGCGAATATTTGAATTCTTATTGGGCAGACGGACTGATCATTTCAACTCCAACTGGCTCGACTGGTTATTCTTTAAGTTGCGGAGGCCCCGTGTTAACTCCTGAAGTTAAAAGCTTGGTCATCACTCCAATTGCTCCGCATAATTTAAATGCACGCCCACTTGTAATTCCGGACGATACCGAAATTGAACTTCATGTTTCGGGTCGAGAAGAAAATTATTTGGTTTCTTTAGATTCTAGAACGGCATCCATCAGCAACAATACGGTATTGAAAATTAAAAAAACTTCGTTTAGTATCAAAATGGTTGAAATTCCGAATGAAACGTTCCTAAAAACCCTTCGAAACAAACTGCTTTGGGGGCAAGACAAGCGAAATTAATTTCGATTACATACTACAAACTAGCCTTTTACGTTACTAAATAGTTCTATTCGTAGAAGAGTCAAAATTCATTTTTAACCACCCTCAGATTAATTTTTTATAAATCCATTTTCGATGTAAAATGAGTGCCTATAATTGTTATATTTGCAGGCTATTTTTCAATTGATGAAGAAATTATTTTTATTACTTAGTTTAATCAGTTTTTTATCTGCAAAGGCTCAAATTCATGAAATTGGAGTGTTTTTGGGTGGAAGCAACAGCATTGGCGATGTGGGTCCGACGACCTACATTAACCCGAACAGTTCTGCCTTTGGATTGATTTACAAATGGAATAAAAGTCCGCGTCATTCTTGGCGTTTCTCATACAACCAAACGTCGCTCAAAGCCAATGATCTTGATTCTGATGAACAAGCAAGGGTGACCAGAGGGAAAAATTTCAAAAACGAATTAAAAGAATTCACGTTTGGATTGGAATTCAATTTTTTTGATTTCAACCTTCATCTTTTAGATCGTCAAATCACACCTTATATCTATTCGGGTATCACCTTTCTAAAATACGATGAGCTATTTATTTTAGGTTCCGATTCACGATTGGATTACGGAAGTACCACCTTTGCCATTCCTATTACTATTGGCGTAAAAACAAATATTGCAAGAAATTTTGTCTTGGGTGCTGAAATAGGAGCAAGAAGTTCGTTTACAGATAATTTGGACGGAAGCAATCCCGAAAACGAAAATTTTACTACATTGCGATTTGGAAACGTAAACAACAAAGATTGGTATGTTTTTTCTGGCATGACACTAACCTATACATTTGGTGAAAAACCATGTTATTGTAACAATTAATTTATGAGTTTAGAAGCATCTATAAATAAAGAAAATATTCCAACGCATGTGGCCATAATTATGGACGGCAATGGTAGATGGGCTAAACAAAAAGGGTTTCTGAGGGCTTTTGGACACGAAAACGGAACAAAATCAGTACGTATTACCGTTGAAACGTGTGCCAAATTAGGCGTAAAACATTTAACATTGTATGCCTTTTCAACTGAAAATTGGAACCGACCTAAACTAGAAGTAGAAACCCTGATGAAGTTGTTAGTGAGCTCGTTAAAAAATGAACTAGCTACCCTTCAAAAAAACAACATCAAACTCAATTCTATCGGAAATCTTGAAAAGTTACCACAAAGTATTCAAAACGAATTAAAAGAAGTGATCGCGACTACAGAAAACAATACTGCCATGACGCTCACCCTTGCTTTGAGCTATGGTTCGAGAGAAGAATTACTAAATGTTGTTAAAAACATAAGCAATAAAGTTAAAAATAATATAATTTCAATAGACAGTATTGATGAATCAATTATAAATCAGCATCTTTACACGCACAATTTGCCTGATGTCGATTTATTAATTCGAACCAGTGGTGAGCATCGTATAAGTAATTTTTTATTATGGCAAATTGCCTATGCCGAATTATATTTTACCGATGTATTGTGGCCAGATTTTAGAGAAAATGATTTATACGAAGCTATAATTAGCTATCAAAAAAGAGAAAGACGTTTTGGAAAAACAAGTGAACAAATTAAATAAAAAAAGCATTTTGAATAATTTTATTAAAGTAATTATCATCCTATTGATTGGGAATTTCTCTTTTGCACAAGACAGAATTCCATTTGACCAAGGAACAAAATACATATTAGCAGACGTAGACGTAACGGGCAAAATTACATTCAACAAACAAACGGTAATCACTTTTGCAGGATTGGAAAAAGGTCAAACCATTGTAGTACCTGGTGAAGAATTAAGTAATGCCATTAAAAAACTAGGAAAACTAGGATTGTTCAGTGATATTGATTTTTATGCTACAAAAATCGTGGGCGACAGCATCTATTTAGAATTAAACATCAATGAGTTACCCAAACTAAATGATGTGAAGATAAAAGGGCTAAAAAAATCGAAAGTTGAAGAAGTAATCAAAGAAAACAGTCTAACTAAAGGTAAAATTGTAAACGAGAATTTAATTACAACAACCAAAAACTACTTAGAAAATAAATACAAAAAAGAAGGGTTTTTCAAAACCAAAGTAACCATCAATACCGTTCAAGATTCGTTGGTATCGAATTTAGTGAACATGGTTGTTTTGATCGATAAAGGGGAAAAAGTAAAAATCAACGAAATTACGTTTGAAGGAAACGAAGTGTACGATGACAAAAAACTTCGTTCTTTCATGAAAAACACAAAGAAAATCAACCCTATCCGCATTTTGAAAGCATCTAAGTATGTCAAAGATAAATACAAGCAAGATTTGGTTACTTTAGTTGACAAATACAAAGAACGCGGGTATAGAGATGCTCGAATTGTGAAAGATTCTGTATTTATAAAGAACAATAAAATTGCTGTCAATATTAAAGTAGAAGAAGGACGAAAATACTACTTTGGAAACATTAAATTTTTAGGAAACACAGCCTACCCAGACAATTTCTTGAGTCGAGTGATCGGAATCAATAAAGGGGATACTTACAATGGTGTTTTGTTTGACAAACGTATTTCAGACAAGAAAAAACCAGATGGAGACGATTTAGTAAACTTATATCAAAACAACGGGTATTTGTTTTCAAACATCAACGCAGTGGAAGTAAAAACAGCCAATGACAGTATTGATTTTGAAGTTCGAATCACAGAGGGTCCGTTGGCTTATTTCAATAAAGTATCCGTGAGCGGAAACGACAAAACCAACGACAAGGTTATTTATAGAGAATTAAAAACACGTCCAGGTGAAAAATGGAACAAAGAAGAAGTGATCAGAACCATTAGAGAGCTTGGGCAACTTGGCTTTTTTGATCCGGAAGCCATCACACCCGATGTAAAAAACCCGGATCCTGTTGCAGGAACTGTTGACTTAGAATGGAAAGTTGTAGAGAAAGGATCAAGCCAGATTGAACTTCAAGGAGGTTATGGTGGCGGTGGTTTTATTGGAACCTTAGGACTTTCTTTTAATAACTTTTCTGCAAAGAATATTTTCAAAAAAGATGCATATCGACCTTTGCCAATGGGTGACGGACAAAAAGTTTCGCTAAGAGCACAAGCAAGTTCCTACTTTCAAACCTATAGCATGTCCTTTTCAGAACCCTGGTTTGGAGGAAAAAAACCGGTAAGCTTTTCTACTTCCCTTTCCCATAGTAAACAATTTTTATATACAGGATACACTAGTTCTGTTGATAAAAGCAAAAGCTTCAATATTACCTCTTTATCTATTGGATTAGCAAAAAGATTGACAGTTCCTGATGATTTCTTCGTGTTATCAAATGCCATTAGTTTTCAGTATTATGATTTAAATAATTACAATACCGGTTTGTTTACTTTTGGTAATGGATCTTCAAGAAACCTTGCCTTCACATCGTCATTGACTAGAAACAGTAAAGGAGACAATCCTATTTTCCCTACCAAAGGATCCGAATTTAGTGTTTCTGCAAAATTTACGTTGCCTTATTCCATGTTTAACAAAATTAATTATGCCGATTTAGGAAATCAAATTGACTACAAACTGAGAAACAAATCTACAGGTTATTTCGGGGTAGATGACAACTTCATCGATACCGGAGATTTGATCAAAAAAGCTACATTAAACGGTCAATCGGGTTATATTAGAGTAAACGAAGCCAACTTCATTGATGCAGATGTAGATCAAGGAATTGTTGATCAGAAGAAATTTAATTGGTTAGAATATTACAAAGTAAAATTCAAAGGAGATACCTATTTACGTTTGTTTGGAACACCTCAAAAAGCACTTGTATTGAGAGCATTGGGAGAGTTTGGTTATCTAGGCGCATACAACAATGACCGTGGATTGGTACCTTTTGAACGTTTCTTTTTAGGTGGTGACGGATTGGCAAATTACGCGTTAGATGGTCGTGAAGTAATCCAACTTAGAGGATATCCAAACCAATCCTTATCTTCTCAAAACGGAGGTACGATTTACAACAAATTCTCGTTAGAGTTAAGATACCCAATTACTTTAAAATCATCGGCATCCATTTATGTGTTGAGTTTTCTTGAAGCAGGTGGATCGTATGATAATTTTAAAGCCTATAATCCGTTCATCTTACAACGTTCAGCTGGATTTGGTTTGAGAGTGTTTATGCCTGCATTTGGATTGTTAGGAATTGATTTTGGAAATGGTTTTGATGCTGTTCCGGGATTAACGAAACCAAATGGTTGGGAAACACATTTTATTATTGGACAACAATTTTAGTATATTTGCTAATCAATAACAAAATAACTATGAAAAAATATATTTTGATCCTTATCGGAAGTATTCTAATTTCTACCTCTGCTTTTTCTCAAGCTAAGGGAGTGAAGATTGGTTATATTGACATGGAATATATTTTGGAAAAAGTACCTGATTATGCTGAAGCTAAAAACCAGTTGGATGCAAAAGCAGAAAAATGGAAACAAGAAATTGAACTTAAAAAAATTGAAATAAACAAGTTAAAAGAAACCCTGAAAACAGAAAAAGTACTTTTAACGAAAGAACTTATAGAAGAGAGAGAAGCTGAAATAGCATTCCTGAACAACGAACTTTTGGATTACCAACAAAAACGATTTGGACCAAGTGGCGATTTAATCATTCAAAAAGCAGTTTTAATCAAACCGATTCAAGATCAAGTTTTCAATGCCGTTCAAGATTTTGCAGAAGCTAAAAAATTCGATTATATTTTCGACAAATCTTCTGACATGACCATGTTATTTGCAGCCAAGAGATTAGACATCAGCGATCGAATTGTTGCGGTATTAACACGTGCTGAAAAAAAAGATGAATTGAACAAAAAACAATTAAAAGCATTAGAAGATAAAGAAAAACTAGAAGATGCTATGATGGAAAATCCAGAATTAGCTGAAAAACAAAAATTAGCTGATCAGAAAAAAGAGGAGAGACAAAAATTAATTGACCAAAAGAAAGCGGCTGCCGACGAAAAGAAAAAAGCGTTAGAAGAAAAGAAAAAAGCAGCTTTAGAGGCAAAAGAAAAAGCAAAGACTGGCACAGTTTCTGATAATAGCACAAAAGCGGTAGCAGACAAAATACTAGAAAATAAAAAAGCGGAACAACAAAAAAAGGTGGATGCTGCTAATGAAGCTAAAATCAAAACGCAAGAAGAACGCAAGAAAATAATCGAAGACCGTCAAAAAGCTTTAGACGAAAAAAGAAATAAAACAATCAAAACGCGTGATTCGATCAAAAAAGCAAGAGAAGAACAATTAAAACAAAAATAGAAACCCAAAAATTAACACGATCAATTAAATTACAAAAAATGAAACAAATCAAAACATTAGTAATAGCAGTAGTAGCGTTTTTCGGAATGCAGTCAATGAATGCTCAAACAACCATTGCTCACGTAGATGTAAATGAATTAACTTCTAAAATGCCTGCCATCTTAGATGCTCAAAAACAATTGCAAAAATTAGGTGAAACTTACAACACAGAATACAATGCAATGGTTACAGAATACAAAACAAAAATTGAAAAATACGAAAAAGAAGGTGCTACCGCTACAGAAGCTGTAAACCAAGCAAGACAAACTGAAGTGCAAGATATGGCTAAAAGAATTAGTGAATATCAAGAAAATGCACAAAAAGAATTGCAAACAAAAGAAGGAGATTTGATGAAACCACTTATCGAAAAAATCAAAGCTTCTATCCAAAAAGTAGGAAAAGCAAAAGGATTCAAATATGTATTAAACAGTGCAGACGGGACTCTTTTATTAGCTGATGGTACAGACATCACTGCTGATGTTAAAAAAGACTTAGGTTTTTAATCCAACCCCATAAAATACTTTAAAACTGTTCAATCATATTGAACAGTTTTTTTTACATTTGTTTTATGATAAACAACCATCCTATCGGACTTTTTGATTCAGGAATTGGCGGAACTTCTATATGGAAGGCGATCCATCAATTGCTGCCAAACGAAAGCACTATTTATCTTGCCGATAGCAAAAACGCACCCTACGGGATTAAAACCAAGGAAGAGATCATCCATTTATCATGTAAAAACACCGAGTTCTTATTGAATCAAAATTGCAAGACCATTGTAGTTGCTTGTAACACGGCAACGACCAACGCAATAAAAGAACTTAGGTCTTCTTACGACATTCCATTCATTGGAATTGAACCCGCCATAAAACCGGCAGCATTGCATTCCAAAACACAAACCATTGGTATTCTTGCCACGAAAGGAACCCTCAATAGTGCGTTATTTTACCAATCGGTAGAGAAATACAAAGAGATCAATATCATAGAGCAAATTGGCCACGGATTGGTCGAATTAATAGAAAACGGAGAGATCCATTCACCGAAGATGACAATGCTCTTGCAATCTTATTTACAACCTATGATAGAGGCCAACATTGACTATTTAGTTTTAGGTTGCAGCCACTACCCTTATTTGATTCCGCAAATACAACAAATCATCCCCAACCACATACAAATCATTGACTCGGGCGAAGCGGTTGCGAGACAAACCAAAAATATTTT
>JAGNYR010000002.1:83689-84937 GCA_017984835.1 Flavobacterium sp.
GCATTTTCAGCAACATAACAATCTGCTGGTATGATGGGTGATTTTCCGTTTACTGATTTTATGATCATACTTTTTATGCTAAAAAAAATCCCGATACGATCGGGATTTGTATTAAATTAATTAACCGCAGGACAGTTACAGTGGTATTTCTCTGGTTCGCAGAACAAGTTAATTCCCAATGTAATTTGATGAAAACCTCCGTTGGTAAAATTGATGTTTCCTAATAAATGCGAATAGGTATAAGACACAACATATTGGTTGTAGTTAATACCTACAATTGGAGTAATGTATTGCAATTTTTGAGTAGCAATGGCATTTCCTTCTACATATTGTGCTCCATCCAAAGATCTTCTGTAAGACAATGCCCCCCAAAGTTTACCAAATTCCATCGTTTTATATACTTTCATATTCAAATCTACGATTGATTCTTTAGTTGCCATGATATTTTGAAACATGAAAGAAGGCTCAAACAATAAGTTATCAGAATCTCCAAATGTATATCCTGCATTAAATACAATCCTTTTTAAATCTACAGGCTCTCTGTCTGTATATAATTTACGATCACTTGCCAAGGCATTTTTCACAGTTAAGTGTGCGTAGAAATCTAAGTAATTATATGAAGCTCCTAAATCAACATTAAAATAAGTTGCTTTTTGGATAATGGTTCCGTCAATAGCTGGATCAAAAGTTGGATTGCTAATTAAAAAACTAGTTTCATCTAAAGTGCTTTGTGCAAAACCAGCGTTGATACCAAATGACAATTGATTTAAATCAACGGCATCTCTAGAAAAACGCAAATGGTGTGCATAAGCAACTCGCAATCCTTTTTGAGCATGGTACCCATTTTTATCATTGATTAATATGACACCTAATCCATCTTTTTCTGAAGCACGCCAATTGTATCCTATTGTTTGTAATGCTGGTGCATCTTTTTCTCCAAACCATTGTTGTCTAGCCGTTAATCTTAATTTATCACAACTAGATGCACCCGCCATAGAGGGATGTAGTAAAAAATAGTTGTCTGATAAATAATCTGAATAGACTGGTAATACTTCTTGAGCATATCCAATTTTGGCGAACAATACTAATATTAGTAAATAAAGTTGTCTATAGTTCATATAATGCTATCTTTTTAATGTAAAATGTGCTTTAAATTCTTTGGTAATTATTCCTTCTAAATACTCCACAGTAAACCAGTAATCTGTTGATGGTAATGGGTTGCCGTTGTAAGTTCCATCCCAACCTTGT
>JAGNYR010000059.1 GCA_017984835.1 Flavobacterium sp.
CTTGGCAAACGATACAGAACGAGGTCTTACGACGGTTCGATCTATCTTGGATGCAAATAAAAATGAATTACCGTACAAACGACTCGATAATCAGCTCGATCTAATTGAACTAACTTTCAACCAATCCTTACTTCCCAATGAAAAAAGAAAGATCCTTCTTTCCTATTCGATTAAAATTCCCAATTCAAAATTTACCAGTTACGGCTATGATAACGAGGGAAATTTCATTCTAAGAAATTGGTTCATAACTCCATCCCGATATGAAAATGGAGCGTTTGTTACCTACAGCAATGTCAATATTGACGATAGTGCGAATGCCAATTCCGACTATGAATTGACCTTACAAGTTCCGGCAAACCTCTATCCTACTTGTGATTTAAATTTGACCGATGTACAAGTTGCTACTTATCATTTTGAAGGAAAAAACAGGAATGATATCGCTTTGTATCTAGAGAAAAAGAACACTTTTAACACGTTTGTAAACAGTCAATTTTCTTTTCTTTCCAACATCAATAGTACAAAAATTGACGAGGTGCGAAAAGCGATGATTATTGATAAAATTGTGAAATATGTTGCGAAAAATATTGGCGAATATCCGCATGAAAAAATAATTGTTTCACAAGTAGATTATGACAGAAATCCCTTTTATGGATTGAATCAATTACCGAGTTTTCTCAGCCCTTTCAATGATGATTTTTTGTATGAATTAAAAATACTAAAAACGTACCTCAATAATTTTCTGAAGAGCTCAATGCAATTGGATCCAAGAAAAGACAATTGGATTTATGATGCCATTCAGGTGTACACCATGATACAATACATCAATGAATATTACCCCGATGAAAAAATGATGGGTAAAATTGCTTCATTTAAATTATTGAAAGGCTACAACTTGGTGTCGATGGATTTTAATGAGCAATATTATTATTTCTACATGATGATGGCTCGTAAAAATTTGGACCAACCTCTTGGTTTTCCAAAGGATAAATTATTGAAGTTTAATGAAAAAATTGCAGCCAAATGCAGAGCGGGTTTGAGCTTAAAATATTTAGACAGTTATTTAAATCAGGGTATTGTTGATAAAAGCATATCCGACTTTTACCGTTTA
The DNA here is from genome assembly GCA_017984835.1 of Flavobacterium sp. Taxonomy (GTDB): domain Bacteria; phylum Bacteroidota; class Bacteroidia; order Flavobacteriales; family Flavobacteriaceae; genus Flavobacterium. The sequence goes on from JAGNYR010000059.1 coordinate 1,109, forward strand.
AATTTAACTCAACAAACCAACCGAAACGATTTTAAAGCACTCATTCAATCCCAATCTAAAGAGTCAGTCGATTGGTTTTTTGATCAAATAATAGATTCGAGATTATCCATTGATTACCGTTTTGGAAAAGTTACCAAAACTCCCGATTTTGTACATTTTAGTTTGACAAACAAATCGAATAACGATGTCCCTGTTTCTGTATTCGGAATCAAAGACGATCAGATTGTTTCCAAAATTTGGATCAACCACAGCACAAACGACAGTATCTATAAAATAGATCGAAATGGCGCTGATCGATTGGTGATCAATTACCAAAATGAAGTACCCGAAATCAACCAACGGAACAATTGGAAATCCTTGAATCGGTTCCATCTACTCAATAAGCCCATAAAATTTAATTTTATGAAAGATATTGAAGACCCACATTACAACCAAATTATGTATGTACCTACATTGGAATACAATTATTACGACGGAATGATTCCAGGGTTGCGTTTACACAACAAAACGCTTATGGATAAACCGTTTATGTTTAATATCAATCCCACTTTTTCAACAAAAACAAGTACGATCTCAGGTAGTACCTCTTTCACTTTTAATCAATACAACAGAAATAGTAATTTGTATTTGACCAAATACAATGCAGCGTATTCGTATTTTCATTATGCCCCAGACGCCTATTATAAAAAATTCAATCCCTCTGTTTCTTTCCGATTTAGGCAAGATGATTTTAGAGAAAACAATAAAAAAGCACTGCTCTTACGATTTAATTTAGTTGATCGAGAAAAATCGGCTTATGTAGATTTGGCATCCGAAAATTATGGTGTTTTTGACATCAAATACACAAGTGTCAAGTCAGAATTAACCAATCAGTTAAGTCACAGTTTTGATTTACAATTGGCTGAAAAATTTGGCAAATTTGAAGCTGAAATCGAGTACAGAAAACTATTTAACAGTAATAGAAGCATCAATATTAGGTTTTATACCGGCTTTTTTCTTGCTAACAATACCAATTCCAACTTTTTTAGTTTTGGATTGGACCGCCCCACCGATTACATGTTTGACTACAATTTTTTAGGAAGATCAGAAAGTACTGGGTTGATGAGTCAGCAATTTATCATGGCAGAAGGTGGATTCAAATCCAAATTAGAAACACGCTATTCCAATCAATTCATTTCCACTGTTAATGCAGGATTTAATGTTTGGAACTGGGTTGAAATTTATGGTGATGCTGGGGTCATTAAAAATAAATTTGAAAAAGCAAAGTTCCTTTATGACAGTGGTGTTCGATTGAATCTTGTTACCAATTATTTTGAACTTTATTTTCCAGTCTATTCAAGCAACGGTTTTGAATTGGAGCAACCAAAATACAGTGAAAAAATTCGATTTGTGTTTACTTTTAGTCCTCAAACACTTATTAATCTTTTTACACGTAAATGGTTTTAATTTGAAGAAATATTTCATGTTTATTATTAAATATTCATTAATCTTTCATTTTTTGATTATTATCGTTACATAATCAGGGCAATCAAACCTATTAATTGTCAATAATCAAATTATTTTTTTTCACCAGAATTAGTATTTCCAGTAGTTTTTTATTAAGTTTGTTACAGATGTAACCCATTTGATTATGATTCAAGCAGAAGATAAAACGGTCCTTACTTTTGAAGATTTCAAAAATGAAGTCTTAAATGATTACAAATTGGCACGAATCAGTCGTGAATGTAGTTTGTTAGGAAGACGTGAAGTACTCACTGGTAAAGCAAAATTCGGAATTTTCGGAGACGGTAAAGAAGTGCCTCAACTCGCCATGGCAAAAGCATTCAAAAAGGGTGATTTTCGCTCGGGTTATTATCGCGATCAAACCTTTATGATGGCCATTGGTGCTTTGAGCATCGAACAATTTTTTGCTGGTTTGTATGGTCATACCGACATTCAGCACGATCCAATGAGTGCCGGAAGACAAATGGGAGGTCATTTTGCAACCCATTCTCTTGATGAAAAAGGGAATTGGAACAATTTGATGGAACAAAAAAACTCAAGTTCTGATATCTCTCCTACTGCCGGTCAAATGCCTCGTTTGTTAGGCTTGGCGCAAGCTTCAAAAATATACCGTAACGTAAAAGGATTGGAAAACAAAACGTCCTTTTCGCATAAAGGTAATGAAATTGCTTGGGGAACGATTGGTAATGCATCGACTTCTGAAGGGTTATTTTTTGAAACAATCAATGCGGCAGGTGTTTTACAAGTTCCTATGGTAATGAGTGTGTGGGATGATGAATATGGTATTTCTGTTCATGCAAGACACCAAACTACTAAAGAAAGTATTTCCGAAATTTTAAAAGGATTTCAAAGAGATAACCAACACAATGGATATGAAATATTCACGGTAAACGGATGGGATTTTCCAGAATTGATTGCTACTTATCAAAAAGCAGCAGACATAGCCCGTGAACAGCACGTTCCTGTATTGATACACGTTAAAGAATTGACGCAACCGCAAGGTCACTCTACGTCGGGTAGTCATGAGCGTTATAAAAACAGTGATCGATTGGCATGGGAAAGTGAATTTGATTGTGTGGTTCAAATGCGAATCTGGATGATTGAGTCGAATATTGCTTCTGAAAGTGAATTGGATGCGATTGATGAAAATGCAAAAAAAGAAGTATTAGAAGGGAAGAAAAACGCATGGAATGCCTATATAGCCCCCATGAAACAAAATCAATCGGAATTACTTTCACTTTTAAATACTATTGCTGCAACAAGCGATAACAAGGTCTTTATTGAAAAAATCATTACCGATCTTGAATCTATTAAAGAACCATCCAATAAAGATATCTTAGTTGCAGCAAGAAAATCGTTGCGATTAGTAATCAACGAACCAAGCAAAGACAACTTATCTGTTTGGATACAAAACAAAATAAATCAGATCCAACCCAAATTCAGTTCGAATTTAACATCGACTTCTTCTCAAAATTGCGATTCGGTTTCAGAAATAAAACCAACCTACGCTTCAGATGCAGAACAGATTGACGCAAGGGTTTTATTACGCGATAATTTTGATTCCCTTTTTGAAAAATACCCAGAAGTCCTTATTTTCGGAGAGGATGCCGGAACTATTGGTGACGTAAACCAAGGTCTTGAGGGAATGCAAGAGAAATACGGCGAACTTCGTGTAGCCGATGTTGGAATCCGTGAAGCGACGATTATTGGACAAGGAATTGGGATGGCCCTGAGAGGTTTGCGTCCAATTGCCGAAATTCAATATTTGGATTATTTATTGTATGCCATTCAGATATTGAGTGACGATTTAGCAACCCTACAGTACCGAACAGCAGGACGCCAAAAGGCACCTTTAATCATACGTACCAGAGGGCACCGTTTAGAAGGTGTTTGGCACTCTGGCTCTCCATTGGGAATGATTATCAACTCATTACGCGGAATTAATGTCTTAGTTCCTCGAAACATGACCAAAGCAGCAGGTTTCTATAATGCCTTATTGCAAACTGATGAACCTGCATTGATTATTGAATGTTTGAACGGTTACCGTTTGAAAGAAAAAGCACCTACTAACTATGGTGTTTTTCAAACGCCGATTGGATATACGGAAACGATCAAAAGTGGTAATGACATCACGGTTGTATCGTATGGATCGACACTTCGACTCATCGAACAAGCTGCAAATGAATTGATGGCAGTTGGAATCGATGTTGAAATTATTGATGTGCAATCGCTTCTTCCGTTTGATAAAAACCATGATATTGCTAAGAGTATCGAAAAAACAAACCGCCTGTTGATCATCGATGAAGATTTACCTGGAGGTGCAAGCGCCTATATCTTACAGCAAGTTTTAGAAGTTCAAAATGGATATCAATTTTTAGATAGCGCTCCACAAACACTTACTGCACAACCCCACCGACCTGCATATGGTACAGATGGCGATTACTTTTCTAAACCTTCAATAGAAGATATTTACGAAAAGATTTACAGCATAATGAACGAAACCAATCCTTTGAAATACAAGAACTTATATTAATATACATAAACTTATCATTTCATTATAAAATAATACAATTTCCTTCAATCTAGTTGTTTCAATTAGTATTGATTATTAGTACATTTGCAAAAAAAATAAAAAACATGTCAAACGCATATTTAGGTTATCATTTTACCGTTACGCCGCTTCAATCGGGTTCAGAAATATTAATAGCTGAGCTTGGAGAAAAAGCTTTCGAAAGTTTTATTGAAACGGAAACCGGCATTGTTGCCTATGTTCAAAAAGATCTTTGTTCAGAAGATATTTTAGATGACATTCAAATATTGGAATCTCCTGAATTTCAAATATCCTATACCATTGAAGAAATTGAACAGGTGAATTGGAACGAAGAATGGGAAAAGAATTTTGAACCTATTGAGGTAGATGGTACTTGTCACGTAAGAGCTCCGTTTCATGAAAAAACAGATGCCAAATTTGACATTGTCATTGAACCTAAAATGAGCTTTGGCACAGGACATCACGAAACAACCCACATGATGATTCAACATCTTCTTGCTATGGATGTAACGGGATTGAAAACTTTAGATATGGGTTGTGGTACTGCTATTTTAGCCATTCTTGCCGAAATGAAAGGCGCAAACCCGATAGACGCAATCGATATTGACAATTGGTGTTACTTAAACTCCATCGAGAATGTAGAGCGAAACAACTGTACATGCATTTCTGTGTATGAAGGAGATGCCGATTTATTGACTGAAAAGCAATATGATTTAATCATTGCAAACATCAATCGTAATATTTTATTAAACGACATGACTACTTATTCAAATTGTTTGTCTTCAAATGGAATATTGCTTTTGAGTGGTTTTTACAACGAAGACATTCCATTTATCGATGCATCTTGCGTAAAAAACAACTTGAAATTTGAATCTAAATTAGAACGAAATAATTGGGTTTCGCTAAAATATATCAAAATTTAATACCATGAGTACCATTGAAAAAATACAAGAAGAAATCGCTGTTGATGAAGCCACTTCATTAAATAACGAAATCATATTGTATAATGACGATGTGAATACGTTTGATCATGTGATTGAAACATTGATTGCTGTATGCAAACATACCGCCGAACAAGCGGAGCAATGCGCCATACTTGTCCATTACAAAGGGAAATGTACCGTAAAAACAGGAAGTCTTGACGAACTCATTCCCCAATGCTCCTTATTATTAGAAGCCGGATTGAGTGCAGAAATTATTTAATTTTTTTATTTGGATTGATTTTTGATTGAACCCTTTAAACGTTAATTACTCATAGCTATGAAATTTATTTTTAAACTATCAATTCTTTCCATTTTAGTGGTTTTATCCTCTTGCGGAAGCACCAAATCTACCTTAAAAAATGTTGACAACACAGCACTGAAACCAGCCATAATAGATAATCATTTTGTTATCAACACCTACAGTACGGATAGCAAATATGGGTTTGATAAAGATTATCCGATAAACATAGGTTTCGATCACGAACGTTTTGGCGAAAGAAGCGCTATGTATTTTTTCAATGCGCTACAAGGTCCAAATGGTGAAAAAATATCCTTTTTAAAAATAGATAATTGTTGCCCCTTCCCTACAACTCGAAGTGTCATGGGCGGAGGAATATTAGACATCTACGAAGTAAAACTTGAAGGAACAAATACTAAATTTATTCTATACGTTAATATATTTGACAAAGGAAAATTAGAATGTCCGAAAGGATTTAGTTTGGTCAAATAAACCTGATTAATATCATAATTTGTAAGGGTAAAACTTATTATATTTGCACTTTAAATTTAGATATTATGAACCTACACAATATTCCACAAATAAAACATGCTGATAGTGGCAATTTTTTCTTACTAGCTGGTCCTTGTGCTATTGAAGGAGAAGAAATGGCATTACGTATTGCAGAAAAAGTAGTCGGAATTACAGATAAACTTCAAATTCCTTATGTTTTTAAAGGATCGTTCAAGAAAGCCAATCGATCTAGAATTGATAGCTTTTCTGGAATTGGTGACGAAAAAGCGCTTAAAATATTACGCAAAGTTTCAGAAACATTTGGCGTACCTACTGTAACAGATATTCATACCAACGAAGACGCTGCCATGGCTGCTGAATATGTTGATATTCTTCAAATTCCGGCCTTCTTAGTACGTCAAACCGATTTGGTTGTGGCTGCTGCAAATACTGGAAAAACAGTCAATCTGAAAAAAGGACAATTCATGAGTCCGGAAAGTATGAAACATGCAGTTCAGAAAGTATTGGATTGTCAAAACGAAAACGTAATGGTCACCGATAGAGGGACTATGTTTGGCTACCAAGACATGATTGTAGATTTTAGAGGTATTCCTACCATGCAACAATATGCTTCAACTGTTTTGGATGTAACACACTCGTTACAACAGCCCAATCAAACAGCAGGTGTAACAGGTGGAAGACCCGATATGATTGAAACAATTGCTAAAGCCGGAATTGCTGTAGGTGTAGATGGTATTTTTATCGAAACACATTTCGATCCAGCAAATGCAAAAAGTGATGGTGCCAACATGCTACATTTAGACCATTTTGAAAATTTAATGACCAAATTAGTAGCCATCCGAAAAACAATCAATCAATTTTAATACAACCATGTTCACGAAATTCAATTTAATCGCTTGTATATCTTTTGTAGCAATTTCGTTTTCTTCTTTCTCACAAGAAACGGTTTTACCCTTAAAAGATAGCTACACAGCTCATAATAAAGGGAAATTTTTCTTTTTTTGGGGTGGAAACAGAGACAGTTATACTAAGTCAGATATTCATTTTAAAGGTGCCGATTATGATTTTACCCTTTATAATGTAGAAGCAGACGACAAACCAAAAGGATGGCATATTGATTATGTAAATCCAGGAAGAATGACGATACCACAAACTAATTTTAGAATGGGTTATTTTATATCTGATCATTATTCGGTAGGAGTTGGTGTAGACCACATGAAATATGTAATGACTCAGAATCAAAATGTGGTAATTAACGGAACTTATCCTTCAAGTTACAACGGAAATCAAATAAACAATGGTGTTTTAGATCTAACAGACGAAAGCTTTTTGACCTTTGAACACACCGACGGATTAAACTTTGTACATGCTGAAATATCTCGATTTGATGACTTTTCAAAATTATTGAAAATTAAAAATACAGATAAATTTCAATTGAATGTTACAGAAGGTTTTAGCACCGGATTAATGTATCCAAAAACCAATGCACAATTACTAGGAAAAACACGTCACGATGATTTTCATGTAGCGGGTTATGGAGTGGCTGCCAAAGTAGGATTGAATCTTACCTTTTTCAAACACTTTTTCATCCAATACGAACTTAAAGGAGGTTATATCAATATGAATGACATCCAAACATCTTATGACAATGCCGACAGAGCTTCGCAAGAATTCTTTTTCTTTCAAAAGATCATTGCCTTGGGTGGTATTTTCAAATTATAATCCTATTTGTACAATATAAAAAAAGCCTTGAATTTCAAGGCTTTTTTTATATTTATTGAATTCCATATTTATCAATCAGGTAAATCAAAGAAGTCATGGTTGCTGCACCTAGTTCGAGTTCTCTTTTATTGACTGCATCAAACGTATCATTTGAAGCATGATGGTGATCAAAATATCGTTGTGAGTCGGGTTGCAATCCAACTTTCACAATATGTTTAGATTGCAAAGGACCAATATCAACACCTGAATGTCCCTTCACAAATTTGTGAATCAAATAAGGTTCAAACAGTTCTTTCCAACTTACAATTTGATTAAAATTTGCTTCATCTGAATCAATAGAAAATCCTCTTGGAGAAAAACCTCCCGAATCACTTTCGAGTGCAAAAATATGGTTCTCACCATTGGATGCAGATAACTCTTCATATTTTAATCCACCACGGGTTCCATTTTCTTCATTCATAAATAAAACAACACGCAAAGTGTTTTTGGGTTGGTAATTTAATTGTTTGAAATTAGCTAGAACTTGCATGCTTTGAACACAACCCGCGCCATCATCATGTGAACCATCTCCAAGATCCCATGAATCGAGATGACCACCTACCACAATAATTTTCTGAGGGTTTTCTGATCCTTTGATCTCCCCAACAACATTGTATGATTTGACATCGCCAAAGATTTGACAGGATTGTTTGAAATAAAAAGTCAACGATGGATTCTTTTTTAATAAGGCGCTTAACGATTCGGCACCATTTGTACTTATTGCAGCCGCAGGGATTTTCTCAGAGGCAAGAATATCACCATAATTTGTAACTCCGGTATGAGGCAGATCATCAAGACGTAAGTTCATCGATCGAACGATCACTCCAACAGCACCTAATTTACCTGCTTCTTTTGCACCCGACGAACGTTGGTCCACACAACTTCCATAGGCTTTAAAAGTTTCAATGAATTCGGGATTCATCGGTCGGTTAAAAAACACGATTTTACCTTTTACTTTCTCTTTTCCTAATTGATTGAGTTCTTCCATACTTTTCACTTCAATGATATTGGAAGATACACCGTTTTGTGGCGTGGCAACCGAACCACCCAAGGCACAAATTGGAAACGAAATCTTGTTGCCATTATCGATAGCGTGTGCTTCTTCCTTGGAACCTCTCACCCATTTCGGGACCATTACCTCTTGCAAATAAACACGGGTCAATCCTAGTTTATCTAATTCACTTTTTGTGTATACCACAGCTTTTTCAGCTCCTTCAGAACCAGATAATCTTGAACCAATCGAATTGGATAAATGCTCCAGCCATTGGTAACAACTCCCTTGATTTAAATTATTGTTATAAATAGAACGCAGCATTTGTTCATCAGAGACTTGACTCATTGCACAGAATGGAATCAGAAGAA
>JAGNYR010000092.1 GCA_017984835.1 Flavobacterium sp.
CCCAGGTTTATGCGCGTTTTGAAAAAATAGATTATTACGAAGCTTTTTGTAAAAACATTACCCCACTTTCATTGCTTAATACGGTAAGTAATGAATTGGCCAAAATCCAAAAAGATCAAAATGTATTATCCATTGCAGAGTTCAATAAACTGATTTTTGAACAAATACAAAATCAACCGGCCCCTTTTATTTACGAGCGTTTAGGAGAAAAATACAGACATTTTTTTATCGATGAATTTCAGGATACTTCCGAAATGCAATGGCTCAATTTGATTCCTTTAATTGATAATGCCACTTCGAGTGAAGATCTCGAGGGTCAAAAAGGGAGTTTACTCATAGTGGGCGATCCAAAACAATCCATTTACAGATGGCGTGGCGGAAAAGCGGAACAATTTATTGCGTTGAGCAAAGACGAAAATCCATTCAACAATCCAGATAAAAAAGCAGTTTCATTAGATACGAATTACAGGAGTTATTCGCAGGTGATTGATTTTAACAACGACTTTTTTCAGTTATTATCAAATGAGTTTACCAATGAAGATTATAAGGATTTATATGAAAACCATAGTTTTCAAAAACGCAATTCCAAACAAGGAGGGCACGTTTCCATTTCGTTTATCCCCGAAGAAGATGAGTTGACAACAGATGAGATGTTTTTAACTGCTACGTTTCAAAAGATAGAAGCTTTGAAGGCTGAAAATTTTAAAAACAACGACATTGTCATCTTGACTAGAAAAACCTTTCAAGGATCATTGATTGCAAATTTTTTGAATGAAAAAGGCATTCCTGTTTTGTCATCGGAAAGCTTATTATTGGCATCCTCATCAGAAGTCAAATGCATTGTTTATGTACTAAAATACCTAAACAATAACTCAGATATAGATGCCAAAGTTCATTTCTTGTATTATATAGCAAAGTTCCATCAGGACAAAATGCCGATACATGACTTTATATTACTCGGAAAAGATTGGCAAACCGAATTAGAATTGGAAGCATGGCTTAAAGAATATGGAATTGATCTTTCTTTTCAAAATATCCGAAAAAAGTCTTTGTATGAAGCCACAGAGCTCATCATTTCTAAAATAATATTGAAAGAAAAGCGCAGCGCGTATACCCAATATTTTCTGGATGTCATTTTGGAGCACGATATAAAAAAACAAGCCGGAATCGCCGATTTTTTAAATTATTGGCGTCTTAACTCCCATAAATTAAGTATTCCTTCTCCTGAAGGAATTGACGCTGTGCGCATCATGACCATTCATAAATCGAAAGGGTTGGAGTTTCCGGTAGTGATTTTCCCTTTTGCCGAAGATGATTATGGGAAAGGGCCCAAAGAGAAAATTTGGCTTAACGCAGATGAGGAAATTATGGGATTACCCAAAGCGTTGGTTGATAAAAGCAGCAAAATTGCAGGTTACGGAGAAGATGCAAAAGTAGTGTACACACAAAAAAAACAAGAAGATCTGTTAGACGATGTGAATGTACTTTATGTGGCATTGACCCGCGCCGAAGAACAGCTGCATATAATTTCAAAAATGAATTTGACCAAAGAGGATTTGTTGCCCAACAACATGTCATCGTTTTTTATCAAATATCTAGAAAACCATGGTTTTGATAAAAACAAAAGTGAGTATTCATTTGGAGAACCCAAACGCGTTTCAGAACGTGTCGAAAAAGTAGAGAATTCAAATCAAATTCCAATTTTGGATAGTGTATTAGAATTTAAAAAAATAAAAATTGCACAACGCGAAAGTGTGATGTGGCAAACCAAACAGCAAGCAGCCATTGAATACGGAAATACGATTCACGAAATATTATCTTTTATTTCATATCCATCCGACATTGAAGAAGCACTAGAAAAAGCACTAGAAAACGGATTGATTATCCCTTCTCAAAAAGCAGAAATTTCTCAAGTTATTTGCGATATTGTCAGTCATGACGATTTGAGAGATTATTATAACCCGGACCATAAAGTAGTAAATGAACAAACCATCCTACAGAAAAATGCGGGACTTTTAAAGCCAGACCGAATGGTTATTTCTGCGCTAAATGAGGTTTTTTTATTAGATTACAAAACAGGAGTCTACCATGAGAAGCACCAAACTCAGTTAGAGAATTATCAAAGGGCGATAGAAAGTATGGGATATCGTGTTGTAAAAAAAGCGCTGATTTATATTGGCGAGCGTGTCGAAATTGTAAATTTGTAAAAACAAACAAACAGAATATAATATGTACGGTAACATCAAAGATTTTTTGCAAAAGGAATTAAACACCATTGAGCAAAATGGAATTTTTAAGAAAGAACGCATAATTACTTCTCCGCAAGGAGCAGAAATCACGGTGAATGGCAACACGGTTCTGAATTTTTGTGCAAACAATTATTTAGGCCTGTCTTCTCATCCCGAGGTGATTCAGGCAGCCAAAAACGCGTTGGACACGCATGGTTTCGGAATGTCGTCTGTTCGATTTATTTGTGGAACCCAAGACATCCATAAAACATTAGAACAAAAAATAGCCGATTTTTACGGAACGGAAGACACCATTTTGTATGCTGCTGCATTTGATGCAAACGGGGGTGTTTTTGAGCCTTTATTAGGAGATCAAGATTGTATTATTTCAGATAGTTTAAATCACGCATCAATTATTGACGGTGTCCGATTGTGTAAAGCGGCGCGTTATCGTTATGAAAATTCAGACATGCACGATTTGGAACAACAATTGATAAAAGCCACCGAAGCGGGACATCGATTTAAGCTGATTGTAACAGATGGTGTTTTTTCTATGGACGGAGTCGTTGCTCCATTGGATAAAATATGTGATTTGGCAGACAAATACGATGCGATGGTAATGGTAGATGAATGCCACGCTGCCGGCTTTATTGGAGCTACAGGCAAAGGTACTCTTGAAGCAAAAGGGGTCATGGGAAGAGTAGATATCATTACAGGAACTTTAGGAAAAGCCTTGGGAGGTGCTATGGGAGGATATACGACGGCTAAAAAAGAGATCATCGAAATATTGCGCCAACGTTCTCGCCCTTATTTGTTTTCCAATTCATTAGCACCTGCTATTGTTGGAGCTTCCATCAAAGTATTTGAATTACTTGAAAAAGATACTACACTCAGAGATCAA
>JAGNYR010000093.1 GCA_017984835.1 Flavobacterium sp.
TGAATTTAGTCAATGCTGCCTTGTTTGGAAGTATGTTGAAAATTTATCCTATACCAAAAGATAAAAACAACAAATGGGTTTCCAATCTTGAATTGACTCAAACTACGGGTACATCTTTGGATACCATAAAAACAGCATTCCCATTTTATTTAGATGCATTAGCAAGAGCTTCAAAAGATAAAAATTACACCATGGCCAACACAATGGTAGTGGGTATAGAAGATTATCAAAAGAAATTTGGAAGTGCTGTTCGTCCGAGTGATGACAAAATAAACACCGAAATATTGTATAACAAATACGATGTTTTCAAAAATTTATTTTGGCTTTATATGCTCACAGGTTGCTTGATGTTAGTATTAGTAATCGTGTCTATTTTTACACAAAACAAAGTGCTTCAAAAGGTGATTACTGGTTTGCATATTGCCATATTTTTATTGTTTGTTTTGCATACGCTAGGGTTGATTGCTCGTTGGTATATCTCGGGTCATGCTCCTTGGAGTGATGCCTATGAAAGTATGATTTATGTTGGATGGGCAACCATGTTTTTCACGTTAGCCTTTGATAAAAAATCCAAACTTACGGTAGCGTCCGGAACTTTTGTTGCTGCCATGATTTTAATGATTGCTCATTGGAATTGGATGGATCCTGCGATTGCCAATTTACAACCTGTTTTGAATTCGTATTGGTTAATGATTCACGTGGCGGTGATAGTTGCTAGTTACGGACCGTTTACGCTTGGTATGGTGTTGGGATTAGTTGCGTTGATTTTGATATTATTATCAAATGAAGAAAACAAAGCAAAAATGGAATTACACATAAAAGAGATCACTTACATCAATGAATTGGCCTTGACGGTTGGATTGGTCATGTTGACGATTGGTAATTTCTTAGGGGGGCAATGGGCCAATGAAAGTTGGGGAAGATACTGGGGTTGGGACCCAAAAGAGACTTGGGCATTGATTAGCATCATGGTGTATGCTTTTGTGATACACGCCCGATTTGTTCCGGCATTGCGAGGTAAATGGATTTTCAATCTCATGAGTATTGTTGCTTTTTATTCGATCATGATGACTTACTTTGGAGTGAATTTTTACCTCACCGGAAAACATTCTTATGCAAGTGGGGATAAAGTGGTAACGCCTAACGAATTTTATTATTCACTTGTATTCTTGGGTATTCTTGGTGTGGCTTCGTATATAAAATACAAAAAGGTATACAAAAAATAAATATGAACACTATTCGACCAAACGAACAACGCGCCAATATTGCCATTTTAATGGTTTGGATTGTATTAGCGATGGAAGTAATTTCATTATTTTCAAATTACTTTCAATATGATTTACTTAATCAAGTTTCTGATGGAAATCCATTACTTATGGACGATGCCAATGCTAATGATTCACGAGTTCAATTAATTGCTATTTTATATTTAATGGTTTTTATTGTATCTGGAATAACTTTTATCATGTGGTTCAGAAGAGCGTACTTTAATTTGCATAATAGAGTCGACTTTTTGGAGTATTCAGAAGGTTGGGCTGCAGGAAGTTGGTTTGTGCCAATTATGAGTCTTTTTAGACCTTTCAAAATCATGAAAGAAATTTATCAGGTTCTTTTAAGAATTTTGCACAAAAAAGAAATCAAAACCAACGTTTCAACTCAGTTTTTGGGTTGGTGGTGGTTCCTGTGGGTTGTCAATGGGGTAATCGGACAAATGTCATTCAGATTGTCAATGCATGCCGAAACGTTAAACGAATTGATAAAAAGCACTACGATAGAAATGATAGGGAATGTTTTAGGAATTCCTTTAGCAATCCTAACTGTAAAAGTAATCAAAGATGCTTCAATTCTTGAAACAGAAGTAGATTTAGCACCAGAGGTAATTGCGGTTCAAGAAATCCCACAAGAAATAGAAATTAGTACAGCTACTATTTCAAATGAGTAACTTATTTTAATTTGTTTGCATCATAAAAAAAAACCTTAACGCTATAAATGTTTAAGGTTTTTTTTATGAGTATATTTTAAATTTTATTTTTTCAAAACACCTACTTCAATCATGCAGTTTTTCATGGCTTGGTAGGTTCTTTCGATGTCATTGTCTAATCCAATTGAAAAACGAATCAATCCGTCAGTCAATCCCATTTCGGCTTGTTCATCTATAGGTATTTCAGATGATGTTGAAGTTCCAGGTGCGCTGAACAAGGTTTTGTAGAAGCCTAAACTCACAGCTAAATAACCTAAATTTTTCGCCTGCATTAATTCCATTAGTTCATTGGCTTTGTCCAGTGATCCAACATCAATCGTCATCATGCCACCATACCCATATTCCGGGTTCATCATTTTTGTAAAAACAGGATGACTTGGGTGGCTTTTCAATCCTGGATAGACTGTTTTAATTCCGTCAAATTCAAATTTCTCAGCCAAATAGTGTGCGTTGTAACTGTGCTGTTTCATTCGGATGTGCAACGTTCTTAGGTTTTTCATGACACTTGCAGATCGTAAGCTATCCATTGTAGGTCCGAGCAACATGCTTGCACCATTGTTTACATTTTTTAAATTATTGATGAAATCTTGAGAAGCACAAACTACTCCGCCTACTGTATCGCTACTACCATTGATGTACTTTGTTAAACTGTGGATCACGATGTCGGCTCCTAATTTGGCCGGAGCAACCGATAGTGGCGAAAATGTGTTGTCTACCACTAAGGTAAGGTTGTGTTTTTTCGCGATTTTTGAAAGCGATTCGATGTCGGCTACTTCCAACAAGGGGTTACTGACCGTTTCGCAGTACAGAACTTTTGTCGAAGGCGTAATCGCATTTTCTACCAAATCTAATTTTGTGATATCTACAAAAGAGGTGGAAATTCCAAGTCTTGGTGCAAAATTTTTCAAAAAAGCATAGGTTCCGCCATAAATGGTTCTGCTTGACACAATGTGATCACCCATCCCACATAATTGCAATAGTGTGGGTGTGATGGCTCCCATACCAGAAGCAGATACATTGGCACTTTCTGTTCCTTCCATGGCCGCTAACGCCTTGTCTAAATACAAATTGC
>JAGNYR010000020.1:0-2346 GCA_017984835.1 Flavobacterium sp.
TAAATTGTGTTGTTTGGTTTATTATAATACAGATTTAACTGTTTTAATAATTCTTGCTGCAATTTTGTATGGATCACCATTAGAAGCAGGTCTTCTGTCTTCAAGCCATCCTTTCCATCCTTTTTGAACAGTGATAAGTGGAATACGGATCGATGCTCCTCTGTCTGAAACCCCATAAGAGAAGTCGTTGATAGATGCTGTTTCATGTTTTCCTGTCAAACGCAAGTCATTGTATGCGCCATAAACAGCAATGTGCTCTTTGGTTACAGGACGGAACGCTTCACAGATTTTTTCATAAGTAGCTTGATCTCCACATGTTCTTAATACATTGTTTGAGAAGTTAGCGTGCATACCTGATCCATTCCAATCTGTATCACCTAGTGGTTTTGGGTGGTATTCAATATAGTAACCATATTTTTCAGTCAAACGATCTAGTAAGTAACGAGCAACCCAAATTTCGTCTCCGGCTTTTTTAGCTCCTTTTGCAAATAATTGGAATTCCCATTGTCCGCAAGCAACTTCTTGGTTGATTCCTTCAAAGTTGATTCCAGCAGCGATACATAAATCAGCATGTTCTTCAACTAATTTTCTTCCGTGTGTGTTTTTTCCACCTACCGAACAGTAGTACATACCTTGTGGTGCAGGATATCCTCCAACTGGGAATCCTAAAGGCAATAAAGTTTTCGTATCCATGATGAAATATTCTTGCTCAAATCCGAACCAGAAATCATCATCTTCATCATCAATGGTTGCTCTACCGTTTGAAGGGTGAGGTGTTCCATCTGCATGCATTACTTCACACATTACTAACCATCCATTTAATCTTTGTGGATCTGGGTAAATAGCAACAGGTACTAATAAACAATCCGAAGAACCTCCTTCTGCTTGTTTTGTAGACGAACCGTCAAATGACCAATTTCCAAGTTCTGCTAAAGTTCCTTTGAAGTTTTCGTGTTCTTCTACTTTAGTTTTGCTTCTTAAATTTTGAGTTGGTTCATAACCATCTAACCAAATGTATTCTAATTTTATCTTAGCCATAAAGAATAAATATTTAAGTGTTAATAATTCGATAGCAAAAATAATAAAAAAAATAATTACTCCTATTTTTTAGGGGGTATTTTTTTAAAATTTAATAATTAATTTAAATTGGGTTAATTTTTTAGGGGTAACAAGTAGTATTTTTTAATTTTTGGGCGCTAATACGATTATTTTCTGTTTTTTCATTCGTTCTGTTTTTTACTTTTATATATTTGTATTGTTCTTTTTAATTTATTATCAACTAAATTCAAATACGATGTCCATTTTACGATTTCAAGCCTTGCAAGATGCTGCAAATAGAAAACCAATAAAGTTTGAAGAATCAGGTAAAAAATCAGCGCTTTTTGGCACGAATGTGTTCAATGAAAAAGCCATGAAGCAATTTCTTACTTCTGAAGCACACAAAGCAGTAAAAGATGCCATTTTACATGGTTCAAAAATTGATAGAAAATTGGCCGAATACATTGCTATCGGAATGAAAGAATGGGCCTTATCTAAGGGAGTGACGCATTATACCCACTGGTTTCAACCCTTAACCGGAACCACTGCCGAAAAACACGATGCGTTTTTTGAAACCTCTTATGATGGTTCAGATCCCATCGAAAAATTTGGAGGAGGCCAATTAGTACAACAAGAACCCGATGCCTCTTCTTTTCCAAATGGAGGTATCCGTAATACTTTTGAAGCAAGAGGATATACCGCATGGGATCCTACATCGCCTGCATTTATATACGGAACCACATTATGCATCCCTACCGTTTTTATTTCCTATACAGGGGAAGCATTGGATTATAAAACGCCTCTTTTACGCGCATTGAATGCGGTGGATGAAGCTGCTTCAGATGTATGCAAATATTTTGACAAAAATGTAAAAAAAGTAACCGCCACTTTGGGCTGGGAACAAGAATATTTTTTAATAGATGCGGCTTTAGCCAATTCTAGACCCGATTTGGTCATGACGGGCCGAACGCTTTTAGGTCATGCTTCTGCAAAAGGTCAGCAATTGGACGACCATTATTTTGGGTCGATTCCATCTCGAGCACTTAATTTTATGCGCGAACTGGAAGAAGAATGCATGCTTTTGGGGATTCCTGTGAAAACACGTCATAATGAAGTAGCGCCTAACCAATTTGAATTAGCGCCTATATTTGAAGAAACCAATCTGGCAGTAGATCACAATTCACTTTTGATGGATGTGATGAACAAAGTAGGAGAACGCCACGATTTTAAAGTGCTTTTTCACGAAAAACCTTTCAAAGGAGTAAACGGATCGGGTAAACACAATAACTGGTCATTGGCAACCGACAC
>JAGNYR010000020.1:2446-9462 GCA_017984835.1 Flavobacterium sp.
GTGGTCGGTAAAATTCCGGATGTGATGTTGGATAACACCGACCGAAACCGAACTTCTCCATTTGCTTTTACAGGAAATAAATTTGAGTTCAGAGCTGTTGGATCAAATGCCAATTGCGCCAATGCCATGACTACTCTCAATGCGATTGTGGCAAAACAATTGATCGATTTCAAAACAGAAGTAGATGTCTTAATCGATAAAAAGGGATTGAAGAAAGATGAAGCTATTTTCAATGTATTGCGCGAGTACATCAAAGTAACCAAAAACATCCTTTTTGAAGGAGACGGGTACAGCGAAGCATGGGAAAAAGAAGCTAAAAAACGAGGTTTGAGCAATCATAAAACAACGCCAGAAGCTTTGAAAGCGAAGGTCTCCAAAAAAGCACTCGATTTGTTCCAACAATTGAATGTAATGAATCATGTAGAGGTGGAAGCTCGCTACGAAATTGAATTGGAAGAATACACCAAAAAAATTCAAATTGAAGGCCGCGTTTTGGGAGACATTGCTCGAAACAACGTCATTCCAACGGCCATTCGCTACCAAAACACCTTGATTGAAAACGTGCGTGGTTTGAAAGAAATATTTGGTGCAGAATATGAAAGTCTTGCCAAAGAGCAAATCGCGATCATCAGGCAAATTTCGGGTCATATTGAAGGCATCAATTCGAAAGTAGAAGCCATGACCGAAGCTCGTAAAAAAGCAAACATCCTTGTAGATGCTCAAAAAATGGCCGAAACGTATTGCAATATGGTAAAACCTTATTTCGAAGAAATCAGAGTGCATTGTGATAAACTAGAACTCTTGGTTGACGATGAGATTTGGACGCTAACCAAGTACCGCGAACTACTTTTTACTCGTTAATAAGCAAAGCCATTGTTTTTCAATGGCTTTTTTTTTAGGGCATCCCGGCAAAGCCGTCGGGCTTTCAGCTCTATCTTTTGTTTCTTAAAAAAAAAAGAAACAAAAGGATGTCGCTTCTATCCCTCATGCGGTTGCGTGTTTCTTGCAAGATTAGAATTGTAAATACATTGTGTCGTGAACAGTACCCTTACGACGGATACATATAAAAAAAACTAAAATTCGGTCGATTCCAAAAAATAATATTTATTTTCGTACCACATAGGATGATAATTTTGATCATGGACAATAAAATAGTTTGGCTTTTATGTTTACTCTTCCAACTCACTTGTGCTCAGCAGAAGTTTGTGGTGTATTTTGACAGCAACAAACACGAACTCAATGCCCTTGAAACCGAAAAATTACAACAATGGCTCACAATCAATAAAGAATCTAAAATCATTGCCATTAATGGCTATACAGATGAAGATGGAAGCCATCTGTTCAACGATTCATTGGCCAAAAGAAGGGTGCATTTTGTTTATGCTTTTATTCAAAACAAAATCAAAATTAGAGATGATTTTAAGACCCGAAGCTACGGAGAAGATTTCAAACAAGCAGTCAACAAAGCCGAAAACAGAAAAGTCACGCTTTATTATTTAGAGCAAAAAGACCTATCCAAAGAAGAGGAATTGTTAGGAATAAAAAAAGAAACGCCCGAAATTCCAGAAACCTCCCTGCCAGAAATAAATTTTCCAGACACCTTGGTTTTTCAAAACCCAAATGGAACCAAATCAGAGTTTGTATTGGATGTGGCTTTTATGAAATCGGTGAGTAAGGCAAGTCCGGGTGAGAAACTAAAAATAGAAAACCTCAATTTTTTAATCAATACCTATGTTGTGGTAAATGAATCCAGAGGTAAATTGTATGAGTTGTTGTTGGTTTTGCAAAAAAATCCAAAATTAAAAATAGAAATCCAAGGCAATATATGTTGTATGCCAGTGGACCGATTGAATTTATCTGCCCAGCGTGCCAAAGCCGTTTATGGTTTTTTGGTTTTTAACGGAATTGATAAAAGTAGGTTGTCCTATAAAGGATTTGGGAGTTCGCGTCCCCTTTTTGAATTGCCAGAAAAATCAGAAGAGGAGCGCGCTGCCAACAGACGGGTTGAGGTCTTAATATTAGAAAATTGAGTATGAAAGTAAAATGGATAGGATTACTGTTATGCATCCTGACTTCGATGCATGCACAACAAAAGCTGGATGTTTATTTTGATTTTGATGACGCACGATTGAATGAAAGTGCCGTTAAAAAAATCAATTCTTGGATTGCCGAAGGCAAGAATTACCAAGTTACTAAATTATATGGTTTCTGTGATTGGAAAGGAACAAATACCTACAACGATTCGCTTGCCTTGAAGCGCGTTGAATCGGTCTATTCTTTTTTGAAAGCGAGTGATATAAAAGTAGATAAGAAAACAGAAATAAGAGGGTTTGGAGAAGATTTCGAGCAATCAAAAATCCAAGGAGAAAACAGACGTGTGACCATCATTTTTGAAGAACTTATCAAAGTCGTACCTGTTGAAGTAGTCCAACAAAAAACCGAAACAGAAAATTTTAAAGAGAAAATAAAATCGGCCAAAAAAGGCGATATTATTCAATTAAAAAACATTAATTTTTATAACAATTCGGCAAAAGTGGTTCCAAAGTCGGAGTCGGTTTTGTACGATTTGTTGTGTGTGATGAATGACAATCCGAACTTAAAAATCGAAATTCAAGGACATATTTGCTGTAAGTCGCCTACAGATCCCGATGTTATTTCATCGGCACGTGCGCGTTCTATTTTTAATTATTTGATTCGAAACAAAGTCAATCGAAACCGAATGACTTTTAAAGGATACGGAGTATCACGACCGATCCATCCCATTCCAGAAAAAAATACCACTGAGGAAGACGAAAACCGTAGGGTAGAAATTCTGATTGTTGAAAATTAATGGGAAGCCCTTTCCTTTTATTTTTAGCCCCGATTGCAGAGTAAATCCTTTGCTTTTTGATTCAAAAAGGAAAGATTGAAACGAAAAGCGGGAAAAGGCCAGGTAGATAAAGCCCAAGCCATTTGCTGCCAAGACTTTTTGAAATAGGAATATAATTGCTATCTTTGCGGCACACAACAACACAAGATATAATGAGTTCTGACAACAGCCAACGCTACAATTTGCGCGGAGTTTCTGCTTCAAAAGAAGACGTGCATAATGCCATCAAAAATATTGACAAGGGATTGTTTCCCAAGGCTTTTTGTAAAATTGTTCCCGATTATTTAACACAAGATGCAGATTATTGCTTGATCATGCATGCAGATGGTGCCGGGACAAAATCGTCTTTAGCCTATATGTATTGGAAGGAAACCGGTGATATTTCTGTTTGGAAAGGGATTGCACAAGATGCGTTGATCATGAATATTGACGACTTACTTTGTGTAGGAGCTACCGATAATATCATGCTTTCTTCTACCATTGGTAGAAACAAAAACGTGATTCCGGGTGAGGTGTTATCGGCGATCATTAATGGAACAGAGGAATTGATTGCAGAACTTAAATCATTTGGTGTAACCATTCATTCAACAGGCGGTGAAACAGCCGATGTGGGTGATTTAGTTCGTACGATCATCGTTGATTCTACCGTTACTGCTCGTATGAAAAGAAGTGATGTGGTTGATAATGCAAACATAAAAGCAGGTGATGTGATTGTTGGTCTTGCCAGTTTTGGACAAGCAACGTATGAAAAAGAATACAACGGCGGAATGGGTAGTAACGGATTAACATCGGCACGACACGATGTTTTTGCGAACTATTTGGCCGAATCGTTCCCAGAGAGTTATGACAATGCAGTGCCAAAGGATTTGGTGTACTCAGGAAATGTAAAATTGACGGATGCGGTTCCAAATTGTGAACTGAATGCGGGAAAATTAGTGCTTTCACCTACCAGAACCTATGCTCCAATTATCAAAGCGATCTTGGACAAATATACGCCAACTGAAATACACGGTATGGTGCATTGCAGCGGTGGAGCACAAACCAAAGTGTTGCATTTTGTGGATGAAGTGCATGTTATTAAAGACAATTTGTTTCCGGTGCCTCCTTTGTTTCAGTTGATTCAGGAGCAATCCAAAACGGATTGGAAAGAAATGTATCAAGTTTTTAATTGCGGTCATCGAATGGAATTGTATGTTCCTGCAGCATTGGCTAACGATATCATCGCAATTTCTGAATCGTTTGGGGTAGCAGCTCAAATTGTAGGAAGAGTAGAAGCAAGTGAAACAAAGAAATTGACGATTCAAAGCGAATACGGAACTTTTATCTATTAAATAATTCCATGAAAATAGATCCTAAAAGAGGTGTAGCTAATTTGTTGTTTGGAATGAAGCAGTCGGATGTTATAGCCGTGATGGGTACTCCAGACAAACAGTTTACAGATGATGATAGCAATGTCATTTTTTTGTATTATTCCCAAAAAATGAGGCTTACTTTTTATGAAGATGAAGCGTTTCGATTGGGGTATATCATTACTTCCAACCCAGAAGCGACCTTGTTGGGTTTTCCTGTAATTGGTAAAAATGTAGTTGAACTAAAAAATGAATTACCCTTCAAATCATGGGAAATGGAAGATTTTGATTCGACGGTGAATCACTTCAACGAAAGTAACTGGTTGATTGTACAATCGGAATATGATGAAGTAATTCGAATAGAGATCGGTGCTATCATTAATGATAAAGACGAATTTGATTGGAAATTTAAAGCATAAAAAAGGCGCTCATTGAGCGCCTTTTTTATGATCATTGATTTCCTTATTTAGTAGTAGGAGTTGCACCTTCTAAAAATTCAACTTCAAAAATGATGTTTGAGTTTGGCGGAATTACATTTCCAGCTCCTCTTTCTCCATAAGCCAAATTAGCTGGAATGAAAAAAGTTGCTTTGTCTCCAAAGTTTAATAAATTCAACCCTTCTGCAAATCCTTGGATGAATTGGTATTGTCCTGCTTTTGCTTGGATGGGCACATAGGCATTTGCGTTGGCTCTGTTTTGGTCAAACTTTCCAAAGAGTTTAGCAACATCTTCAATCGAACTATCAAATAAGGTTCCGTCTTCTAGGAATCCAGCATATTTGATGGCTACATTTTTACCTGGCTCAGGTTTAGGTCCCGTTCCTTTTTCTGTGATTACGTATTCCAATCCAGAAGCCGTTTTGGTTGCTTGCGCTTTTACAGTTTGAAGAGCGGTTACTTTAGCAGCTAATACCGTTCCGTACTTTTCTACGTAAGCTTTTCTTGCTTCGGCATCCAATAACGCTTGTTTTTTCTTGTTTTCAGCATCAATTGCTTCTTGTTTCTTTTTGTTTTCTGCATCAATCAAAGCTTGTTTTTTATCATCTTCGGCTTTGTTTGCAAAGTAATCAGAAAAGATTTTTGATGCATCAAATTTTTTGGCATCCGATCCCACTCTTTTTACCGTTACTTTTTCGATTACATCGTCTTGTGCAATGGCATTGACAACGTCCATTCCAGTTACCACATGTCCAAATACAGAGTGTTTGTTGTTCAACCAAGGCGTTTCTTTGTGTGTAATAAAAAATTGAGAACCATTGGTTTTCGGACCCGAATTTGCCATGGATAAAATACCCCCTTTATCGTGTACTAAAGTTGGGTCAAACTCGTCTTTGAAAGCATATCCAGGACCACCTGATCCGTTTCCTTGCGGGTCACCACCTTGGATCATAAAGTTGGCAATCACACGGTGAAATTTTAATCCGTCAAAGAAGGGTTTCCCTTTATATGGCTCACTCACCTGCGTGTTGTTTCCTTCAATTAATGAAACAAAGTTTGCAACGGTAATTGGTGTTTTTTTGTATTCAAGTTGCAATACAATGAGTCCTTTGTTGGTTTTCATTTCAACAAAAATTCCCTCATTGCTAGCAGAGGTTGGAACACTAGGCTTTGCTGCTACTGTAGTAGTTGGTTTGGTTGTTTTTTTAACGGGTGCTTTTTTTACTTGAGCCGTACTTACTGTAATTCCGAAGAAAAACAAAGCGATTAATTGAAATGTATTTTTCATGTTATATTATTGGTATTAATTATTTAAGGTTCTAAAAATTCAATTTCGAAAATAATGTTTGCATTTGGCGGAATGTCACTTCCAGCTCCATTTTCACCATAACCCAATTGCGATGGGACAAATATTAGTGCTTTGTCTCCCAAACCTAATTTAGTAAGTCCTTCTTCTAATCCAGGAATCATACCGCCACCTCTTCCACAAGTATAAGGTAACGTTTGATATCCATTTTGTGCCGCTCTTTGTGGGTTAAGTTTTCCGTATGTTTCCACTAATTTTGGATCGCTTGAATCGAATAGCATTCCGTTTTCAAGGTATCCCGCATAGGCAAGCATTACAGTGGTTCCATCGGCCCCTTTTTTACCACTTCCTTTTTTGATGATACTGTATTCTACTCCAGAGGGCAATTTGATGGCATTTGCTTTTTGTTGCGCAAAAAACGCCAATTTTTCGTCAATTAATTTTCCTAATTTGGCTTTGTTGAGGGCTTCTTGCTTTTTGAATTCGGCATCAGCGGTACTGAAATAATCAGAAAATACTTTTACAGCATTGAATTTTTTTGCGTCTTCTCCTTTTCTAATGATGGTAATTGAAAGTAAATCGTCGTCTTGGGCGATTGTATTGACTACTTCCATTCCGTTTTCTACGACATGTCCAAAAATGGTGTGTTTGCCATCTAACCACGGAGTTTCCACATGAGTAATAAAAAACTGACTGCTATTGGTTGCAGGCCCCGAATTTGCCATGGCTAAAATACCGCCTTTGTCAAATTTCGCATCTGTAAACTCATCTTTAAATCGGTATCCAGCATCGCCAGCTCCTGTTCCAAGTGGGTCACCACCCTGAATCATAAAATTCGGAATGACTCTGTGAAATTTTAGTTTTTCATAGAAAGGCTTTCCTTTTAAATCTTCTGAAACAAAAGGGTTTTTGCCTTCGGCAAGCGATACAAAATTCGCAACTGTAATGGGCGCTTTTTTGTAATCAAGTGATACAATAATATTGCCTTTTGATGTTTCTATTTCAGCGTAAAGCCCATCAGGCAAATTGTTGTTTTCTGTTTTACAAGAAACAAT
>JAGNYR010000020.1:9562-12683 GCA_017984835.1 Flavobacterium sp.
GTAGGTTTCATATTTTTCATTTTAGATGTTTATTTCAGCGACTAAATGTATAAATTTTTCTATTGTTTTTTCTAATGTTTCATTCGATTTTCCACCGGCAGCATTCATGTGTCCACCGCCATTAAAATGGGCTCTTGCAAATAGATTGACATCGAAATCACCTTGAGACCTGAAAGAAATTTTAATGATTTTCTCATCGGTATGTTCGATAAAGATGGCAGCAAAATGAATTCCTTTTATGGAAAGACCATAATTTACGATGCCTTCTGTATCACCTTTTTCATATCCGAAATCGTCTAATTCTTTTTGTGACAAGGTAATGTAAGCCGTTTTTTTGTCGGCAATCACTTTTAAATTTTGCAAAGCTCTACCTAATAGTTGCAATCGGTTATAGGAACTGTTGTCAAACAATAAGGTTGGAATTACTGTATTTTCAACGCCAAGTTCAATGAATTCAGCTACAATTCTGTGCGTGTTTCCGGTTGTTTTCGGGAATTTGAATCCGCCAGAGTCAGTTAAAATACCCGTATACAAACATGTGGCAATGGTTTTGTCAATGAATGCTTTTTTGCCGATTTGAACCATGAAATTATATAACATTTCGCAGGTAGAACCATACGAAGTGTCTGAAAACGTGTATTTTGCATAGGTATCAGGCGATTGATGATGGTCAATCATGATGAACGGAACGCTTACTTTTGAAAGGACGGTCTCCATTTCTCCGGTTCTATGAAGAGCATTAAAATCTAAGGTAAAAATTAGATCTGCAGCAGCAACCCATTTGCTGGTTGCTTCCCGATCGTTTTCATACACCAAAACGTTTTCACTACCGGGCATCCAGTCTAAGAAACTCGGAAAATCATTGGGTGAAATAACCACTGCTTGGTGTTTCATTTGCATCAGTAAATGGTACAAACCCAAGGTGCTTCCCATGGCATCTCCATCGGGACTTCGATGCGGGATGATTACTATTTTTTTTGGTGTTGAAAGTAATCCAACAATTTCCTGTATTTCTTTATCATTCATAGCCTGCGAATTTACATTTTTTTTGTGAATTCAACACCAAAAAAAACAAAAATCAAGCCACTTTATTTCTGTTTAATCGAGTTGTTTTTAAGATAAATTACCCATGTTTACTCCAATTTAGAGACCTAATAATTCATACAATCGTATTTTGATTCCTCCTACAACTTGTGAAGAATAGATGCCAATTCTTCCCGAAAAAAGATAGGCTACAAAACAGCCAATTGCTGCCAAAATTCCTATTTCCCATCCAAACAATTCCATCGCCATTAGGGTCGATGCGACGGGTGTGTGGGTTGCTCCAGCAAAGAGTGCTACAAAACCAACAGCCGCAAGAATGGCTATTGGGATTGGAATGATACCTGAAAGTGCACTGCCTAAGGTCGCGCCTATAAAAAAGAGGGGAGTTACTTCGCCACCTTTAAATCCGCACCCGAGGGTAAGTGCCGTAAAAGCTATTTTTAACATAAAATCAAAGCTACTACTTTGAGTTACAAATGCTTCTTGAATAACAGGTATTCCAAGACCCATGTATTTTGAAAAAAGAGAAAATTGGAACAATCCCACTAAAATAATTCCACCCAAGACAGGTCTGAAAATCGGGTTTTTTATGTGTTTACAAAATTGATTTGATAAAAAGTGGGTAGTTCTTGAAAAAAGCCTTGCTGCAATTCCAAAAATAACAGCTGTAATAGCCATCCAAATTAGATGGGTTGCTTTTATTTCGGGAATTGAATGGATTGTATATTGGGTATGTTCAACGCCTAAATAATAGACGGTGTAATGTGCAACATAAGCTGTAAAAAGAGCGGGTACAATACTTTTTAAGGAGATTTTACTAAAATAAAGAAGTTCCAATGCAAAAACCGCTCCTGCCAAAGGTGTTCCAAACACGGCCGCGAACCCAGCACTTATTCCAATGATAAGTAAGGTTTTTCGTTCGTTTGTTGTTAATGAAAATTTATTGGAAAATTGATCTGCAATTGCTGTACTCATTTGGACAGCTGTTCCTTCTCTTCCTGCAGATCCTCCAAATAAATGGGTGATTAGAGTGCTAAAGAAGATGCTGGGAGCCAATTTGAATGCTAATTTTGAACCTGGATTTTCGTATGTTTCCAAAATCAGGTTGTTTCCTTTTGAGATTTCTGAATCATACTTATGATAAAAATATCCAATCAGTAGTCCGCCCAGAGGCAATAAAAAGAGTAGCCAAGGATGTTCGTTTCTACAATCAGTAGCCCATTCCAACGACACCAAAAAAAATGCTGCGGCAAAACCTGATAGCACGCCTACCAGCAGGCATAACATCAGCCATTTCGTGAATAAATGAAAAGGATTAATTGTTGTAATTGGTTTCAATAGTTCGGATTACTAATTATTTTTCAAAAGTATTGATTTTTATGAAAATAAAGAGGCAATCACAATTCTTATATTTTTGATTTTTTAGTGCGAATTTTTTTAGAAAAAAATAGAATCTAACTTTTGAAATTCAAATTAGAATAGTACTTTTGCGCATGCAACACAACGTACTTATTTTAGATTTCGGGTCGCAATACACACAACTTATTGCTCGACGCGTTCGCGAATTAAATATTTTTTGCGAAATTTTCCCATACAACAACATCCCAGAAGATTTGTCTTCATACAAAGCCGTCATCCTTGGTGGAAGTCCTTATTCTGTTCGTTCAGAAGATGCGCTTCAAATCGATTTGTCTTTGTTTAGAGGTAAATTTCCATTGCTAGCTGTTTGTTATGGAGCCCAATATTTAGCTCATTTTTCAGGAGGAGAAGTAGCTGCTTCTAATATTAGAGAATATGGTAGAGCTAATTTATCTTTTATAAAAGAAGATGAACTGTTTATGGAAAACATTCCAGCAAATAGTCAGGTTTGGATGAGTCATAGCGACACCATCAAACATTTGCCTACGGGCGGAGTTTGTTTGGCAAGCACCAAAGATGTTCAAAACGCAGCTTACAGAATAGAAGGCGAACTTACTTATGCCATTCAATTTCACCCAGAAGTTTATCATTCAGTGGATGGAAAACAAATGCTGGAAAACTTTTTAGTAAAAATTGCTCAAGTAGAGCAATCTTTTAC
>JAGNYR010000020.1:12783-25977 GCA_017984835.1 Flavobacterium sp.
CATGGTTTGTATGATAAAGTTTGGCAAGCAGGTGCTATTTTACTACCTGTAAATAGTGTGGGAGTAATGGGTGATGAACGTACCTATGAAAAAGTAGTTGCCTTGCGAGCGGTAGAATCAACTGACGGGATGACTGCTGATTGGGTTCATTTACCATATGATTTTTTAATGAAAATCTCCAATGAAATCATCAATAAAGTAAAAGGTGTAAATCGAGTTGTATATGATATTAGTTCGAAACCACCGGCTACTATCGAATGGGAATAAAGCATGCTAATAGTTTTCATCAAATACAATAATGGTATTGTATTTGATGAAAATGTGATAAAAAAATAGGTTATGAAGAAGCAATGGTTTTGTTTGGTTTTGCTGTTAATGGTTGGTGTGGTTTTTGGACAAAATTATGTAAAACATCAAGTACTTAAAGGGGAAACATTGGTCCAAATTGCTCAAAAATACCAAGTGACTCCGCATGATATCTACGAATTAAATCCGGATTCACAAAACGGAATTCAACCCGATCAAATTCTGGTAATTCCCGTTAAGTCTTCTGCAACGGAAGCTCGTTCAAGTTCCCAAATAGACATTGTTCATACAGTTAAACCAAAGGAAACACTATATTCGATTCTAAAACAGTACACTATTACTGAACAAGAATTGTTTCAGAATAACTCATTTCTTTCAACCTCGGGTTTGCAGCCAGGGCAGGAGTTGCTTATTAAAAAAAGTTCCAAGTCACCGACTCCTAAAGCCATTTCAAAAACTTCAATTATTCATGAAGTGCAACCCAAAGAAACTAAGTTTGGTATTGCTTCCAAATATGGAATTACAGTTGAAGAACTGGAAAAACTAAACCCTGAAATCGCCCAAAGTCTTCCCGTAGGATATAAACTATCCATTGAAAAAAGTAATTCGCCAAATCCCGTACAACCTTCTGAAGCTATCAGTAATTCCTCAAAAAATGATTCGAACAATACGTTGGATTATGTGGTAAAACCTGGTGAAACGATGTACAGTCTTACGCGTCAGTTTGGTTTGACAGAAGCGGCTTTGATCGCATTAAACCCCGAGTTAAAAGAAGGAGTAAAAGAAGCGATGGTACTTAAAGTGCCAGCAACACTTTCCTTTTCGAAACCATCAAAAAGCGCATCACTCGCTTTTTCTAAAACCAATGCTTCACAAGAACGAAAAAAATTAGTCCTCTTTTTGCCCTTTAATTTATCCAAAATTCAGAATGATACGGTCAACACATTGTCTGAGCGTTTGAAAAAAGATAAATTTTTGAACATGACTTTGGATTTTTACTCTGGAGTATTGATGGCCGTGGATTCTGCCAAAGTGTTGGGCTTAAATCTAGAAGTTAAAATAATGGATTCGCAAGAATCTAAAAGTGGAACCACAGCCATTTCAGCCCTTCAAAAAAACAACTTTTCAGAGGTTCATGCTGTGATTGGACCTTTTTATCAAACCAATGTTGAAAAAGTTGCCAAAGAATTGGAGTCGTTAAAAATTCCTGTAATATCGCCACTTTCCAAAGATGATGGTATGAGTTATTCTAATTTATATCAATCAACACCGCAAGGAGATGATCTCAAAAATGCCATGTTTCAATACATGCGAAACAAAAACGGAAACATGTTGGCAGCTGTAGATGCCAAAAAATCAGGAATTAAACAATACATTCAATCCTTCCAAAAAGATGTCAAAATCATTGGCTTATCAGAAAAAGGCGGATTTGTAGCAGATAGCATCCGTAAGTATTTTGTAAAAGATAGAATGAACTATGTTGTCTTGGCTTCAGAAAAAACGGGTAATGTGCTGTCAATTACAAACATATTAAAAGGATTGCAAAAAACATATCAGGTGCAGTTAGTGCTTATTGAGCCAAATGAAACCTTAGATTACGAAGAGATTCCGTTGAGTCGATTAACCGATTTAAAATTAATGTATCCTTCAGTTACACGAGTAAACGATTCGGAAGCAGCGAAACAATTTGAACGTTCGTACAAGAAGAAAAACAAGATGTATCCAAGTCCTTATGCTACTCGTGGATTTGATGTAACTTTCGATACCATGATGCGATTGACCAAACCAGGTACCTTTGAACAATCGGTGAATGAAACCATGTCAGAGCAAGTAGAGAATCAGTTCAATTACGACCAAAAAATCTCGGGAGGTTATCTAAATAAAGGAGTTTATATCTTGTATTACGATACCGATTTAACCATTAAAACTGCACAATAATGACATCAGAAGTAACCTATTTAGGTCAATTGAGTACCTCTTCTATTCATATCCAATCGGGTTCAGAAATTATTTCTGATGCGCCAACAGATAACAACGGAAAAGGAGCTGCTTTTTCTCCAACGGATACCGTTGCAAATGGATTGGCAAGTTGTATGTTTACTGTGATGGGGATCAAAGCTGAATCGATGCATGTTGATTTGTCTCATTCGAAAGCGGCAGTAACCAAAATCATGGGTACCGAACCCAGACGAATCACTGAAATTCATGTGCGTTTTACCATGCAACCCCAAGTTGATGAAAAAACCAAGATTATTTTAGAGAAAACAGCAATGACATGTCCTGTTTTTTATAGCTTGCACCCAGACATCAAAAAAGAAATCTCTTTTCACTGGTTGTAATCCCTATTCTCAATGAATCCCCAACAAGAATTACTCATCAAACTGGCCAAAACAAAAATGCCTTACGGTAAATACGAAGGTAAATTCCTTATTGACTTACCTGAATACTACGTAGTTTGGTTGTGTAATAATCGATTGCCTAATGGACAGTTAGGGGAACAAATCAAGTTGATTTATGAGCTCAAATTAAACGGTTTGGAAGATTTAATTCGCAACATAAAAAGGCAATATTCTTAAGAATAAATTTATTTATTCTAAAATCAAAAAGACGCTTTCTATTTCTCTTTTTTTATCGTATTTTTGCTTCGTTTTTTGCAACAACACAACTCAACTTTACAATGAATCAAACGAAATACATTTTTGTTACCGGTGGTGTAACTTCATCTTTGGGAAAAGGAATTATTGCCGCCTCTTTAGCAAAATTACTTCAAGCAAGAGGTTACCGAACTACCATTCAAAAATTTGATCCCTACATCAATGTCGATCCAGGAACCTTAAATCCCTACGAGCACGGTGAGTGTTTCGTTACTGATGACGGAGCGGAAACCGATTTAGATTTAGGTCATTACGAACGTTTTTTGAACGTTCCCACCTCACAAGCGAATAACGTAACTACTGGAAGAGTTTATCTTTCTGTAATTGAAAAAGAACGTAGAGGTGAATTTCTTGGCAAAACTGTTCAAGTAGTTCCTCATATCACCAACGAAATCAAAGAAAGAATGCAATTGCTTGGTAAGTCGGGCGATTTTGATATTGTAATTACCGAAATTGGAGGTACAGTAGGAGATATCGAATCGTTGCCTTACATCGAATCGGTTCGTCAATTGGTTTGGGAGCTTGGAGAAAACAACGGAATTGTAATTCATTTAACGTTGGTGCCTTATTTGGCAGCAGCGGGCGAATTAAAAACAAAGCCAACACAGCATTCTGTAAAAACATTGATGGAAAGCGGTATCAAAGCCGATATCCTTGTATGTAGAACAGAGCATGAATTGTCGGATGATTTACGTCAAAAATTAGCCCTTTTCTGTAATGTGAAACGCGAAGCAGTTATCCAATCGATTGATGCTTCAACAATATATGAAGTTCCAAATTTAATGCTGGAAGAAAAATTAGATCTTGTAGCGCTTAAAAAATTAGATTTACCGACCAAAGCGGATCCAGATTTAACTAATTGGAATATTTTTTTACATCGATTAAAAAATCCGAAACATACTATAAATATTGGTCTTATTGGTAAATATGTTGAGCTTCAGGATTCGTACAAATCTATTTTGGAAGCCTTTATTCATGCAGGCGCAAGTAACGAAACCAAAGTTAATGTTATCAGTATTCATTCGGAATTTATTGACAGCCAAAATGTAGCTGAAAAATTAAAAGGCATTGATGGTATTCTTGTAGCACCTGGTTTTGGGGAAAGAGGAATTGAAGGAAAAATTGAGGCGGTTCGCTATGCCCGTGAAAATAAATTGCCGTTCTTTGGAATCTGTTTAGGGATGCAAATGGCTGTAATTGAATATGCTAGAAACGTATTAGGTCACGCAGATGCCAATTCTACAGAAATGAATGAAAAGGCAGCACATCCAGTTATCAGTATCATGGAAGAACAAAAAACCATCACAGATAAAGGGGGTACGATGCGTTTAGGTGCTTGGAAATGTGATATCAAAGAAGGTACACTAGCACATAAAATTTATGGTACAACGCAAATTTTAGAGCGTCACCGTCACCGTTACGAATACAATAACAACTATGCTTCGGCACTTCAAAATGCCGGATTGATTAGTTCGGGTGTTAACCCAGATACCGGATTGGTAGAGATTGTTGAATTAAAAGACCACCCATTTTTCATTGGGGTTCAATACCATCCAGAATACAAAAGTACGGTAGCTTGCCCACACCCAATTTTTGTAAATTTTGTGGCAGCCATGGTGGATCATAAAGAAAAGAAATAGGTCCGACAGTGCTATAAAAACAGCATGCAAATTATAGACGAAATTGTACATTCAATTTCATAGACAAATAAAATAATGGAAGAAAAAAAATTCGACAAAAATTCAATTATAGGCTTTGCATTGATCTTTATCATTGTGATGTATATGATGTTCAATAGCCAAAAAGAGGCTCAAAAAGAACAAGCTGAAAAAGCCAAAAAGGAATTACTTAACAAAGTAAAAAAAGCCAAAGAAGTAGCGACAAAAAGCATTGAAAAAGACATTGTTGACACGACAGCTTCGGATACTGCCAAACTTCAAAAGTTGCAATCATCGTTGGGTGCTTTTGCCTACTCGGCTACGTTGCCTTCTGCAAAAAATGATTTTAAAATCATCGAAAATGATTTGGTTTATCTAAAAATAGCCAACAAAGGTGGTTACATTGTTGAAGCGAAATTAAAGAAGTATGAGAAATTCAAAAAAGGCTCTGGTCAAATAGTTGAATTGATCAAAGATAACAACGCTTCGTTCAATTTAGAGTTGCATACAAAAGACAACAGAGTATTGAATACCAAAGATTTGTTTTTTGAACCAACGCTATCAAACATCGATGGAAATCAAGTGCTTTCGATGAAGTTAAAAGCCAGTCAAAATGCCTATTTGGAATATGTATATGTGATCAAACCTAACGATTATTTGATTGACTTCGATGTGAAATCACAAGGATTGAATCAGGTGTTGAATACGTCTAAATCACCAAATTTGGTTTGGGATTTAAAAGCGTACAGAAACGAGAAAAGTATCACTTACGAAGATCGTTATACAGAAGTGTATTTTGAAAACAAAGAAGGAAAAATTGATTACACGGGAGTAGGTACTACAGGCCAAGAAGACGCAGAAAAAACAACTTTTATTGCATTTAAGCAACATTTCTTCTCTTCTATCTTATTGACTTCTACGCCGTTTGAAACGACGAAATTAGAATCGAGTCGTTTGTTTAAAGACGCTCAAACAGATACACTTTTTACCAAACAGCTAAAATCTTCTTTCCCATTAGCCTTTAAAAATGGTGAATTGGATTATAAAATGAATTGGTATTACGGACCAACAGATTACAAAACATTAGCGAATTACAATAAAAATCTAGAAAAAATTGTACCATTAGGTTGGGGAATTTTTGGTTGGATCAACAAACTTATTTTCATTCCATTGTTTGGATTCTTGAGTTCGTTTATGGGATTAGGAATTGCAATTATCCTCTTTACCATCATCATCAAAATTGCTATGTCGCCGATTACGTTTAAATCGTTTTTGTCTCAAGCAAAAATGAAAATCCTTCGTCCGGAATTGACTGAACTTGGTGAGAAATTTGCTAAAGACCCAATGAAGAAGCAGCAAGAAACCATGAAATTGTATAACAAAGCAGGTGTGAATCCGATGGCGGGTTGTATCCCAGCATTGATTCAATTGCCTTTCATGTACGCATCGTTTCAATTCTTTCCATCGGCATTTCAACTCAGACAGAAAAGCTTCCTTTGGGCTGATGATTTATCTTCTTTTGACCAAGTAGCCAAGTTACCTTTCAATATTCCGTTGTATGGTGATCATATTAGTTTGTTCCCGATTTTGGCAGCGATCGCTATTTTCTTTTATATGAAAATGACTTCTGGAGATAACGCTATGTCTCAGCCACAACAAGAAGGAATGCCAGATATGACTAAAATTATGAAAATCATGATTTATGTTTCACCCTTAATGATGTTGATTTTCTTCAACACTTATGGATCTGGATTGAGTTTGTATAACTTTATTTCTAACTTAATTACAATTGGAATTATGTTGGTTATCAAGAAGTACTTCATCAACAGTGATAAAATTCACGCTCAAATACAAGAAAATAAATCAAAGCCTAAAACAGAAAGCAAATTCCAACGCAAAATGCGTGAAATGATGGAACAAGCTGAAGCGCAAAAAAAATTAAATAAAAAATAGATTTATTGCCTTATATATTGAACTCTGTTTTTATTTGAATAAATTAAAAACAGAGTTTTTTTGTTAAAAATAGCATCCCAACTTTAATTGAAGAAATTTGCTTAATTTTGAAGTGCGTACTATAAACTGAAAAAATCAACATGAAATACTTACTAATTAGTTTATTGTTTTCATTGACGTTATTCTCACAAGAAAGTAACAAATTAGATGCCCAAGGCAAAAAAGACGGTCTTTGGAAAGGTATTTACGAAGAGTCGAAAAGACCGCGTTATGAAGGCACCTTTAGCCACGGAAAAGAAATAGGTAAATTTGTCTTTTTTGATGATACCAAAGCAGGTACTATCATTGCAACACGTGAGTTTAACCCCAAGGATGATTCGTGCTACACTGTTTTTTTTAACCAAAAAGGGAGTAAAGTAAGTGAAGGGAAGCTTGTCAATAAATTGTATGAAGGTCAGTGGAATTATTATCATGAAAATGCTACTACCATCATGACTTCTGAATTTTATGTAAAAGGGAAATTAGAAGGATGGAGAAAAGTATATTATCCCAATCAAAAAATTGCGGAAGAGACTTTTTATCAGAATGGGTTGAAGAACGGAGCCTATAAAAAATATGCTGCAAACGGAATCGTTTTTGAAGAGTCAAATTATAAAAACAATGAATTTGACGGACCTGCAATTTTTAGAAACGATGCCAATCAGATTGTAGCCAAAGGGTTATACAAAAACGGAAAAAAAGTGGGAATTTGGGAAATGACAAATAATGGATATACCCAACATGTCAACATGAATTTCCCAAGACAAATAAAAATAAAAAAGAAACCGATTACCGAAGAGCCTAAATAATTTTTGATGAAAAGAGTAGTTGTTGGACTTTCTGGAGGAGTAGATTCGAGTGTTGCCGCTTATCTTTTGCAAGAGCAAGGATATGAGGTGATTGGTCTTTTTATGAAAAATTGGCACGATGATTCGGTTACAATTTCGAATGAATGTCCTTGGCTTGAAGATTCGAATGACGCCTTGCTGGTTGCTGAAAAATTAGGCATTCCTTTTCAAACGGTTGATTTAAGCGAGCAGTACAAAGAGAAAATCGTCGATTACATGTTTCATGAATATGAACAAGGTCGTACGCCCAACCCAGATGTTTTATGCAATAGAGAGATCAAGTTTGATGTCTTCATGAAAATTGCTTTGTCGTTGGGTGCCGATTATGTGGCGACAGGTCATTATTGTAGAAAAGGCGCCGTAGAAGTAGATGGATCTACCCATTATCAGTTGCTCGCTGGAAAAGATGGAAATAAAGATCAATCGTATTTTTTATGTCAATTATCTCAAAGCCAATTAGCGAAAGCTTTATTTCCAATAGGCGAATTAACAAAACCAGAAGTTAGAGAAATTGCAGCCAAACTTGATTTGATTACTGCAGAGAAAAAGGATTCGCAAGGTCTTTGTTTTATCGGTAAAGTGCGTTTACCCGAATTTTTACAACAACAATTGCAACCCAAAGAAGGGTTGATCTTTGAAGTAGATGCTTCCCATGCTATTTATCATCAAGAAGTACCCAATTTTAATTCACTTGAAGAAGAACTCGAATACAAATCCAATCCAATCCCTTATGTTCCAGAACATGGGAAAGTGGTCGGAAAGCATCAAGGAGCCCATTATTTTACCATAGGACAACGAAAAGGATTGAATGTAGGTGGAACGAAAGAAGCTTTGTTTATCATTTCAACCGATGTAAAAAATAATTTCATATTTACCGGTCAAGGTAGCCAGCATCCTGGACTTTTTCGATCGGTATTAAAAATTCAATCTTCAGAAATTCATTGGATTCGAGAAGATTTACGATTGGATTCAGGTCAATCCATGCAGGTTCTGGCACGAATCAGATACCGTCAAGAATTACAAGAAGCGACCCTGTTTCAATTTGAAACAGCTTTGTATGTGGTTTTCAAACAACCCCAATCTGCAATTACACCCGGTCAATTTGTGGCTTGGAATGTAGGAGAAGAATTAATAGGTTCAGGCGTTATTTCTTAATTAAGGATACAAGATATGATGAAAAAAACAGTTTTATTTCTTTTGTTTTTTATCTCTATTCCATCTTTTTCGCAAGAAGATGCTTGGGTGTATTTTACAAACAAACCCAATGCGCAATATTTTCTTGATAATCCGCTGCAAATGCTAACGTCAAGAGCGTTGTTGCGACGTTCCAATCAGAACATTCCCCTTACATTAAACGATGTGCCTGTACACCAACCCTATATTGATCAAGTGGATGCCATACCAGGAATTGTGGTGATGGCCAAATCAAAATGGTTGAATTGTGTGCATGTTCGTGGTGCACTTTCAGACATACAATCGTTGTCTAGTTTGTCTTTTGTTTCTTCGATTTATTACGCGAATCTTTCTCTTAATTCAAGAATTTCAACCCCTGTTTCGGAAAGTCTTTTTTCAAAGAAATTAGAGACTGAAATTACCTATTCTTATGGGAATTCTGCTAATCAAATTCAAATGTTGAACGGACATCTGTTGCACCAATCCGATTTTGTAGGAACAGGAAAAATGATTGCTGTTTTGGATTCGGGTTTTTTGAATGCTAATACGATACTGCCTTTACAAAATTTATATACCAATAATTTGGTTTTGGGAGGGTATAATTATGTTTCTGGTTCTGCCGATGTGTACGCATTGGACAGTCACGGAACCATGGTTTTGTCTTGTATGGGTGGAAAAGTAGACGGCCAATTGATTGGTACCGCACCCAATGCACAGTATTATCTGTTTGTGACGGAAGATGTTGTGAATGAAAATCCAGTTGAAGAAAGTTATTGGGTAGAAGCCGCAGAAGAAGCTGATAGATTGGGGGTAGATATCATCACTTCGTCATTGGGTTATTTCGGCTATGACAATCTCAATTACAGTTATTCTTATAGTGATATGACTGGGAACAAAGCATTTGCTTCAAAAGGCGCAAACATCGCATTTAGTAAAGGAATGATTGTCGTGGCAAGTGCCGGAAATTCGGGTGCTTCTACCACAGCTCCGCACATACGTGTACCTGCAGAAGCTACGCATGTTTTGGCTGTAGGCGCGGTTCAACCAGATGAAAATTATGCCACTTTTAGTTCGATCGGACCTTCGTTTGACAATAGAGTCAAGCCAGATGTGATGGCGCAAGGTCAAAGTGTGGTATTGTCAAATACCAGCGGCCAAATTGTTTCGGGAAATGGTACTTCTTTTTCATGTCCTATTATGGCAGGAACGATTGCTAGTTTTTGGCAAGCGGTGCCATCTCTTACAAATCAACAAGTCATAGATTTTATCAAACAATCTGCCGATAAGTATTCGAATCCAAATAGCCAATATGGTTATGGAATTCCTGATTTTCAATTGGCTCTTAATAATGTGTTGCTTTATATCAATTCATTACAAAAAGAATTTAAGGTGTATCCAAATCCAGCTTCGGATGCCTTCTTTGTGCATTACAATGCATCCCATCTACAATTAAAAATAGCTGTTTACAATGGATTAGGTCAGCTTGTAATGGAAAAAAATGGATACGTTTCAGACGAAGAAATAGCACTCTCAGGTTTGCAAAGTGGGATCTATTATTACACGATAGCTTCCAACACGAGTTTTCAATCCGGGTTATTACTAAAAAAATAAAAAGCATGAATAGAATCACAGAATTATTCCATATCAAATATCCAATCATCCAAGGTGGTATGATTTGGAACAGTGGTTACAAATTGGCAAGTGCCGTTAGTAATGCAGGTGGTTTGGGTTTGATAGGTGCTGGTTCGATGTATCCAGAGGTAGTTCGTGAGCACATTCAGAAATGTAAAAAAGCAACCGACAAGCCTTTTGGAGTAAACATTCCTATGTTGTATCCTAATATTGAGGAGATCATCCAAATTGTCATTGAAGAAGGAGTGAAAATTGTATTTACTTCTGCGGGAAATCCAAAAACCTGGACTTCGCATTTAAAATGTCATGGGATCACGGTTGTGCATGTTGTGAGCAGTTCAAAATTTGCTCTAAAAGCACAAGAGGCAGGGGTCGATGCGGTCGTTGCCGAAGGGTTTGAAGCAGGAGGACACAATGGTCGTGAAGAAACAACCACCCTCACCTTAATCCCGATGGTAAAGGAACATATTACCATTCCACTCATTGCTGCTGGAGGCATTGCAACGGGAAGAGGGATGTTGGCTGCTATGGTATTGGGTGCAGATGGTGTTCAAATGGGTAGCCGATTTGCAGCTTCTACAGAGAGTTCTGCTCATGATAATTTTAAGAAAACGATTGTTGAAACAGGAGAAGGTGACACCCAATTAACCTTAAAAGAGTTGGCGCCTGTTCGATTGATTAAAAATAAATTCTATCACGATCTTCAAGACTTATACGGACAAAATCCAACAAAAGAAGATCTAGAAAATCTACTGGGCAAACGAAGAGCCAAAAGAGGAATGTTTGAAGGTGATTTAATAGAAGGCGAATTAGAAATTGGTCAAATTGCGGGTATCATCCATGATATCCAACCCGTTGCTGTTATTTTTGATGCCATCATTACAGAGTTTCAAGCAGCTAAAAGCGAAATGATTCAATTTTAGTAATATAAAAATAACCTGAAGCCTTATTATTTCAAATATAAAAAAATACCTTTGTATCTTAATATGAATACTATGAAAAAATACCTATTACTGCTTTTGTTTTCTGTTTCGTTAGTAGCTCAAAAACGACCAAAATTGGTTGTTGGAATTGTAGTTGATCAAATGAAAATGGAATATTTGTATCGTTTTTCGGATGATTTTTCGAACGATGGATTCAAAAAATTAATGGACAAAGGCTATGTTTTTCACAATACACACTATAACTATTTGCCAACTTATACAGCTCCTGGGCATGCTTCTATCTATACCGGAACGACCCCTGCAATACACGGAATTGTAGGTAATGAATGGTTCAGTAGAAAGTTAGGAAAAGAAATATATTGTACAGATGACAACGCGGTAACTACACTCGGAAATGGTACAAAGGAAGAGGGCGAAATGTCTCCTAAAAATTTATTAGCAACGACCATAACAGATGAATTACGCTTGTCAACCAATTTCAAAGGGAAAGTAATTGGAATGAGTCTCAAAGACCGTGGTGCTATTTTGCCGGCTGGACATTTTGCCAATTGGGCTTTTTGGTACAGCAAGACAGGATCTTTTATTTCTAGTTCGTTTTATGGTTCGCAATTACCTCAATGGGTGACCAAGTTTAATGATGAAAAACGATTCATGAAGTACCTTGACAAGGGTTGGGATTTATACAAGCCTGTTGCTACATACAATGAATCGATGGAAGATGACAATCCGTACGAAGGCAAACTGTATAAGGTTGAAAAACCTGTGTTTCCATACAATTTAAAAAGAATGTATGAAAAAAATGATGCGGGTGTCATTCGTCCCACTCCCTTTGGGAATGATTTATTAGCTGAATTTGCAAAAGAAGCCATTCAAAATGAAAGTTTAGGAAAAGATAGTGATACTGATTTTTTAACGGTTAGTTTTTCTTCGCCAGATTACATCGGACACACCATCGGACCAAGATCAATAGAATTGCAAGATACGTATCTGCGTTTGGATGCGACGATTGCAGATTTTTTACTTTATTTAGATTCCCAAGTTGGTAAAGGTAATTATGTAGTATTTTTAACGGCTGATCATGCAGGTGCAGAGAACGCAAGATTTTTGGCCGATCAAAAATACAATGTGACCAATGTGGAACCCAAAGAAATTAGAAAGTCATTGAAAAAGTTTTCACAAGATACGTATGGTGAAGATCTTTTACTGAATTATTCAAATTTCAATTTGTTTTTCAATAAAGAGATCATCAAGTCAAAAGGGCTCGATTTACAACAAGTAAAACATTCATTTAAGGATTTTTTGTATACACAAGAGCAGGTGAAGAGGGTGTATTCAGAGGAAGAGATTTTAGCTTCATCGGGAGCTGATTTTCACTTAAATTTTATCGCTAACGGATATGATCCAACACAAAACGGAGATCTTGTAGTACTTGATAAGCCTGGCTATATTGAATACGGTCCGACTGGAACATCGCACGGAACCACATATACCTACGACACCCATGTACCCCTTATCTTTTATGGATGGAACATTCCAAAAGGGCAAACAAGTGATCGAAAAGTGATTACACAAATTGCTCCTACATTGGCACAATTGCTCAAAATTACGTTTCCAAATGGTACCGAAGCCAACGTCTTAAACGAACTACTTCAAACCAAAAAATAATCAAAAGCCTCTTCCTTCTAGAAGAGGCTTTTTGTTATTAGCAACTATCATATCAGTAGCCTAGTTGTTGTTGTAAAGATTATGTGCAAAGAATTCCTTTCTACGCGTTATTGTCTGGGTTGCTTTTAAAAATCTCGTAAATTATTTTGTTGATAATCTAATCCAAACATTAATTTATTGAGATATCTGCAAAACTAACAGGTATGTACGGATATAATGTTTGTTATTTATTATATTTGCTGAAACTAATTCAAAATTAAAATAAATGAAAAAAATTACATTATTGTTTTGTTTGATCACGTCAATTGTGTTTTCGCAGAAA
>JAGNYR010000020.1:26077-30214 GCA_017984835.1 Flavobacterium sp.
TAACAGGTATGTACGGATATAATGTTTGTTATTTATTATATTTGCTGAA
Organism: Flavobacterium sp.; assembly: GCA_017984835.1. Lineage (GTDB taxonomy): Bacteria > Bacteroidota > Bacteroidia > Flavobacteriales > Flavobacteriaceae > Flavobacterium. Next base: position 26,127 of record JAGNYR010000020.1, read on the forward strand.
ACTAATTCAAAATTAAAATAAATGAAAAAAATTACATTATTGTTTTGTTTGATCACGTCAATTGTGTTTTCGCAGAAACAAGTCAGCGGAAATGTGACAGATGGTTCAGGTGCTTCACTTATTGGTGTCAATGTATTTGAAAAAGGAACTTCAAATGGGGTTAGTACCGATTTGAATGGTGCCTACAAAATCACGGTGAAAGACGGCTCAACTCTTGTTTTTACCTATGTTGGTTTCGTATCGCAGGAAAAGAAAGCAGATGCTTCTCAAATCAATGTTATTTTGGCGGATAGCCAACAATTGAATGAAGTTACAGTGACGGTAGGTTCTAGAAATTCTAAACGAACGATTGTAAATTCAGCTGTGCCCATCGATATCATTGATGTAAAAAATGTAACTACTCAAAGTGGTAAATTGGAAATCAATGAATTGTTGCAATACGTTGCACCTTCGTTCAATGCCAACAAACAATCAGGTTCTGATGGTGCGGATCACGTTGATCCAGCTTCTTTGAGAGGAATGGGACCAGATCAAACCTTGGTGCTTATCAATGGAAAAAGAAGACACCAATCTTCATTGATCAATCTTTTTGGAACCAGAGGGCGTGGAAATACAGGAACGGATTTAAATGCCATTCCAGCTTCATCCATCAAGAGAATTGAAATTTTAAGAGATGGTGCCGCAGCACAATATGGTTCTGACGCTATTTCGGGTGTAATTAATATTGTTTTGAATGACAACGTAGATGAGTTTACAGGAACGGTAAGTTATGGTGCATTTAGTACCGATGCTCCTGGAGATTTTGCTGCAGGTACAGCAAATACGCCAGGAAATTTCTTGGATACCACTCAAGATGGAAATCAAATTGGCAAAGACAAAAACTTTGATGGTGGTTCTATGAAAATTACCGGTAATTACGGTACAAAATTAGGAACCAAAGGTGGTTTTGCCAATTTTACAACAGAATATATCAGCAAGAATAAAACCTTGCGTCCGGGTTATGATTTCAGACGTGGGTTTGGAGAAGCAGCTATAGATGGATTGAATTTATTTGTCAATGCAGCGGTTCCAGTTTCAGATAAAACAGAAGTGTATGCTTTTGGAGGTGGAAATTTTAGAGATACAGATGCGTATGCATTCACAAGAAATAACCCAACCGGTAGAAACGTTGTTTCTATTTATCCCGACGGATTTACTCCAAGAATTACTTCTAAAATCATTGATAATTCAATTTCTGCTGGTATAAGAACTACAACAGATAAAGGTTGGAAAGTGGATTTGAGTAACACTTTTGGACGTAATAACTTTCATTATTACATCAAAGGAACTTTGAATGCTTCTCTTCAAGATAATTCACCTACAAGCTTTGATGCAGGTGGACATAGTTTGAGTCAAAACACCATGAACTTGGATTTTTCAAAAAACTACAAAGATGTGTTAGAAGGGTTTAACATCGCTTTTGGTGCAGAACATAGAATGGAGAATTTCAAAATTTTCGCAGGAGAAGAGGCTTCGTATGCAACTTACGATGTCAATGGGGCCTTGGTTACCAATCCGTTAACACAAACCATCCCAACAGATCCTATTACAGGTGATGCACGTCCAGGAGGATCGCAAGGTTTTCCAGGTTACAGCCCTTCGAATGTTGTAGATGAAAAAAGAGCAAGTGTTGCACTTTATACCGACGCCGAATTAGACATTACTAAAAAATTATTAGTTAGTGCGGCTGTTCGTTTTGAAAATTATAACGATTTTGGAAGCACCCTTAACGGAAAATTTGCTACAAGATATAAGGTTTCAGATAAGTTCAACTTAAGAGGATCTGTTAGTACCGGTTTTAGAGCGCCTTCTTTGGCTCAAGTGTACTATAATTTAAGTTTCACTAATTTCTCTTCATCAGGTGCTTCAGATATATTATTGTCTCCAAACAACAGTCCTGTTACGCAAGCATTCGGAATCAGTAAATTGAACGAAGAAAAAGCAGTCAATGCATCGTTAGGTTTTACAGCTAGCTTTGGTGACTTTACGGCGACTGTAGATGCCTATTCAATCAAAGTAAAAGACAGAATTGTATTGACAGGTTATTTTGATGCTTCTTCATTTGGATTGGGAGTAGATTCTGCTCAATTTTTCGTGAATGGTGCCGATACTAGTACCAGCGGACTTGATGTGGTTTTTGCATGGAAGAAAAAGATGGGAGATCAAACTTTTGGTGCAACCCTTGTAGGGAACATCAATGACATGAAAGTAGATAAAGTAAACAGTGGTTCATTAGATGAGCAAACGTTCTTCGGAGAAAGAGAAAAAGCTTTCTTACTGGCTTCTGCTCCAAAAAATAAATTCAGCTTAAATCTTAACTACGATAAAAAATGGTTCAATACAGGTTTGGCTTTTACTCGTTTCAGTAAAGTGGAATTGTTGGATTACCAAATGTATGAAGACGTAGCAGATTATGGAAGTTTTGCCAATCAAATTGCAGCGGCAACAGATACTTACAATGCTAAAATTGTTACCGATTTAACGTTCGGATTCAAATTAAATAAAACGACCAAATTAAGCATTGGAAGTAACAACCTATTCAATATTTACCCTGATCAGCAAGATGACTGGGTAGAAGCAGGAGGTTACTGGGATGCTGTTCAAATGGGATTTGGCGGAGCATTCTATTATGCCCGTTTAGGATTTAACTTCTAATACACATCTCTAAATAAAATAAAAATCACGAGCTAACCCTCGTGATTTTTTTTGTTTGATTCGGAAGTAATATAGTTATGAAATGATTTCTCAAATAAGTACAAAAAAAGTCTCAAGCATAAACTTGAGACTTTCTACATAAAGATCTTAAATTGTTAAGACAATGCTTTCTGTACTTGATCGGCAGCTTCTTGAAATTGTACTGCTGATAGAATCGGCATTCCAGAATTGTCAATCAATTCTTTAGCGATTTCTGCATTGGTACCTTGTAAACGAACAATGATTGGCACTTTAATTGCATCTCCCATGTTTTTGTAGGCATCTACAACACCTTGTGCAACACGGTCGCAACGAACAATTCCACCAAAAATATTGATCAAAATGGCTTTTACATTCGGGTCTTTTAAGATGATTCTAAACGCAAGTTCTACACGTTTTGCATCGGCAGTTCCACCAACGTCAAGGAAGTTTGCAGGTTCAAAACCAGCATATTTAATTAAATCCATTGTTGCCATTGCAAGTCCAGCTCCATTAACCATACATCCAACGGTACCGTCAAGATCCACATAGTTTAATCCAGCAGCTTTAGCTTCAACTTCAATTGGGTTTTCTTCACGCTCATCACGGAAAGCCGCTAAATCAGCATGTCTGTATAATGCGTTGTCGTCAAGATTTACTTTCGCATCAACGGCAATGATTTTATTGTCTGATGTTTTTAATACAGGGTTGATTTCAAACATAGAAGCGTCTGATCCTACATAAGCTTTGTAAAGGGCATCAATAAATTGAACCATTTCTTTAAAAGCATTTCCAGAAAGACCTAAGTTAAAAGCAATTCTTCTTGCTTGAAAACCTTGAAGTCCAACATTTGGATCCACTTCTTCGTTAAAAATCAAATGAGGAGTGTGTTCTGCTACTTCCTCAATGTCCATTCCACCTTCTGTAGAATAAACAATCATGTTTCTTCCGTTTGCTCTGTTTAACAAAACAGACATGTAAAATTCTGAAGTTTCGCTTTCACCTGGATAATATACATCCTCAGCTACCAAAACCATATTTACTTTTTTACCCTCAGCACTTGTTTGAGGAGTAATTAATTGCATTCCGATAATTTCACCAGCAAGTTGTTCCACTTGCTCAAGATTTTTGGCAAGTTTTACACCTCCACCTTTACCACGTCCACCAGCGTGAACCTGTGCTTTGATAACGTGCCAACCCGTACCTGTTTCTTCAGTTAGTTGTTTTGCTGCAGCTACTGCTTCAAGAGGCGTGTTTGCTACATGTCCACGTTGAACTTTTACGCCATAACTGGCTAAGATTTGTTTTCCTTGGTATTCGTGTATGTCCATAATATAAATGTTATCTGGATTCTGAAAATATATCAGAATAATAAG
>JAGNYR010000060.1 GCA_017984835.1 Flavobacterium sp.
GTGGAATTTTACCAACTTCAACTGCATCCGTTTTCCATGTGATGGATTTAGAAACTGAGGAATGAGTGATTGTAAATGACATTAGACCTAAGGCCAATGAAAGAACTAAAATGTAAACTTTTTTCATAATGAAACGATAATAATTAGAAGCTGCTTTAACAATACAAATATATAACTTGTGATTGTATCCTGTTGTTAATTTGTTCCAAATATTTATCATAAGCTTGTAAATTAAAACAACCTAACTGTTTTTTTAGTAATATTACATACCCTTTTCTGTACATGAATATCTTAACGGTAATGAATACAACTCAAATAATTAGTCTACAATCAAACAAAGTAAAAGCCACACCTTTTTGTTGTAATCATTTATTCTTAGCAAACTTTAAATGGATTCCGTTCAAGTTAATAGCTAGCCGCTTGATTTACCTCATTTCAGCACTTTTATCAACCTTACAAATTACTGCACAACAAAATCCAAAAATAATAGAGGGATTTGCACAAGGAACAACCTACCACATCACCTATAATGATTTAGAAAACAGGGATTTTAAACAGGAAATAGACAGCGTTCTGTTTCATTTTGATTTATCTGTTTCTACGTACAATCCACGTTCGATTATTTCGAAAATCAATAGAAATGAATTTGTCAATGTGGATGAGTACTTTAGAATTTGTTTTAAGGAAGCTAAAAAAATATGGAAATTAACTGATGGTGCTTTTGATCCAACAGTATATCCACTAGTCAATGCATGGGGGTTTGGTCCCAACAAAAAAGAATCCCTTAACCAATCTAAAATAGATAGTATCCTAAAATTCGTTGGATTTGATAAAATGGAACTATTGGATAGTACCATTATAAAAAGACATCCTCGAGTGAGTTTGGACTTCAATGCTTTTGCACAAGGGTATTCTGTAGATGTAATAAGCCGTTTTTTAGAATCCAAAAAAATAGATTCCTATATTGTTGAAATTGGTGGTGAAGTATATGCAAAAGGTAGAAAAAATGAGTTTTCAACCTGGAAAATTGGCATTGAACAACCTGATGAAAACAAAGAAACTGAAAACCCAATCCTTGCCATTGTATCTTTAGATGGTTTAGCCGTTGCTACCTCTGGAAATTATAGAAAATTCATTGCACTTGAAAACGGAATTAAATATGCACACCATATTGATCCTGTAACAGGTTATCCTGCAAAAAACAATTTATTAAGTGTTTCTGTGTTTTCAAAAAGCTGTCTTGTTTCTGATGCAATGGCAACTGCCTTTTTAGTTATGGGTCTTCCCAAAACTTTGAAGTATTTAAAAAAGCACCGAAATATCGATGCTTTTTTAATTTATTCTGACGAAATTGGAAATTACCAAACGTTTAAAACGGATGGTCTACAATCCATCATTGAAAAATAAGTTATTTCTTCAGAATTATTTCATGATTTGAAACGCCGTTTTCATTCGACAAGTTGACTACATAATTGCCATCTGATAAATGTGATAAATTGATACTTAAAGTCGAATTGGAATTGTCTACTTTGTACTCTTCTGAGTACACAATTTGACCTAACAAATTAATGATGTTCAACTTCTTTACATGGTTTTTTATCGAAATATTAAGTGCTCCATTGGATGGTACAGGATACAATACTGCACTTGGAGCTGACTCGAATGCAATGGTTTCCATGGAAGCAGGAACCCAATCAAGCACAACTGAATTAATATACGTATCGCCTGCCGGGGTTAAATGAACTGCTGAAGCGCCTTTTGTAAATGAAAAACTAATGAGTTCATTGTGATTGTTTGCTCCCGAATCAACCCAAGCACTTTCAATCCAAATTTTATAAATTCCGTCGGCAACAGTTGTTCCGTTTGTTGTTCCAACAACATTTTTTCCATCCCATGTAATGGATCTGGCACCAAAAGCGGGTGGCGTTGTTGAAGTAGTTCGAGTGGCACCTGTAGATGCATCTGTAGTATTACAAGCTGTTCCAGTAGTAACAGTTGAATTAGCACATCCCGATTTGCTTCCCCATGTTGGCAAATGGTCATCTGTAGAAGCCCCAACATAACGCATTTTAGTTTTGATAAAAGTGCCTGCATTGTTCTCAATCCATACCGCTAAAACCGATTTTATACCTGAATTTGGTGCCGGGCTCGTTGGTTGGGGTTGATTAAACGAAAAAGTCAAGGTTCCGGCTGTTTGTGCAAAAACACTTGCTGAAACACTTAGGATGGAAAATAGGGCAATCACTAACTTAGCTCTCATGGAATATTATTTATTTAACACGTCTATTTTAAATGAAATCTTCGCCGTTTCTGCCAGGGCTTTTTTGGCTAAAGATGGAATTTCAATTTTATAATCAATTAATTTCACACTAAAAGTACCTGCAAGCGAAACTTTTGAATCGGATGAAGCTAGCGTTACCTTGGTTTTTACTTTATTGGTAACACCGTGTAGGGTTAAATCTCCTTCTACATCATAGGTTCCTGATTTTTGATCGTACTTAATGATTTTACCTTTAAATGTGGCTTTCGGAAATTTGTCGCTTTCCATGTAATTTTCATTGAAATGCTCTTGCATTAATGGCGACTTAAATTTGAACGATTTAACCATTGACTGAACCACAAAATCGCCAGTTGCCTTATCTAATACCGCAGAAACAGTATTGTCTGAAGCTGCCACAACATCTAAAGAACCTGGCACGGTTGCATCAAATTTGATTTCACCTGTTCGCGAAATCATCTTTTGCCCTATCGCGTTAACACTAAGCGATAATAAAAATAGAATGAGTATTTTTTTCATGATCTAATTAATTTTCTGGATATCCATTTTCTTTCCACTTATAAATCAATTTAAGTGTCGCATTTGACAATTTACTTGAATTTTTAGGCATGGTAGCTAACGTGTCAATATCTCGTAACGTATTACCATATTCAATACTTTCTCTGATTGTGGTATAGTCGATCAGCTCCGAAATTCCATCATTATTCCCTGCATAATGGCACGTTGTACATTTGCTATCAAAAATAGGTTTGATGTTTTTTGTAAAGGTCGGATTGTCTACATATCCACCAATTTCGTCGTAAGTACTAGATTCACATGAAATCAATCCGATGGAAAATAGTATGCCTGTGATTATTTTTATTGCTTTCATAATTAAAATACTCTATACATGTTAAACCCAAAATAAATTCCGCCACCGTTCCAATTTCCAGTAGCATTTGTAAAGTAAGCAACATCGTTCATGGCTTGACTGTTTGACAAAACCATTTGGAAGATGTGACCTCCTGTATCGATATCTAATCCTAATGACAACGGATTGTGGTACGTTGTTGATTCAACCGCATTCAATCGAGCACCATATTCTGCATTGATACTCATACGTTTCGAAATTTTATATCTTCCTCCAATACCTACTAGAAAGTTGTCTTTGTTTTCAGTTAATGGCTCGTACAAATTCTTATGAATTAACATCGGATTGATTTCTAAAGATAGATTATCTGAGAATTTTCTTGAAATCAATAATTGAGAAGTGAAAGCAAAACGATCACTTCCTTTTAATGCCGGAAAAACATCTTTATCTAATTCTGAATTAATATCAACTGTATGATATCCTACAATGGTAAATGGAAAACCATTGTCATATTGATTTGACAAACGATACTTCGTTGATAATTCATAAGTCTTATTGTAGGTATGTCTTGATAAACCAAAGGTTAACCAATCTGTTGCGCCGTACAAAGCACCAATTTTAGTCAAAGCAGAATCCATTCCGAAGAAGTTATCTAAACCATTTGTTAAATCACCAAAACGGTGTGACACAACAAAATACCATTCGTTTTTAGCCGCCACTTTTGTAGATTGCATAGAGGCTATTTGCACTCCCTTAAAAGCAGAAGACGTCAGCTGTTTTTCAGTAGAGCCTGAACCCAGTTCATTCAATAAGTCATCCTGTGCGTTGGCAGTTTGCATGGCAAACATCAACAGAATTGAACTTGTAATTTTAATTATTTTCATAAATTTAGTATTGATTTAGATTACACATATCTACCTTTAATTCACCCAGTAGGTCATCAAATCCGATCACCCTTCCTTTCACATGAATCATTTGGTTTTCTCTTATTGATGGATCTTCTTTTTCAAACGTACAATTAATCGATTGGTCTAATATTACATTTTTACCCGATATAGCTGTAACTTTCCCAGTAATCACTACTGGTTTTTCCAGATATTTGTGATTAGCAAGTTCAACATTGGATACAAATTCATTAACGATTTTTGTTGAAGAAACAGTGAACTGAGTTTCCTCAGATTGTAAATCACGTTGACCGAAATGATAGGCGTAATATCTTGCTCCAAAAAAAGCCATTACACCAAATAAAAATAGGACTAAAACAATTTTGACACTCTTTTTCATAGGCAGTTATAATTCATTAAGGTTGATCAAAGTTAAACAAAAGTGTTAATATAATGATTAAGAAATGCTTAATTTATCACAAGCAATCCATTCTTTTTAATTAAGTTCATATTTTTTGAGAACCAAAAAATTTCAAAATCGTCAAAAATCGATTCGTAATCTGCTTTTATTTTAGCTATACTTATATGTTTTTGGCTGTAAACAGAACACTCTTCCATGGTTTTGAGTAACCACTCCCCTGTATTTTTTTCTAATTGAACCGATTCAAAACTTGATTTTGTGTGAAAATCCAATTGCATCATTTCCCAAGAAGTTCCTTTTTTGGTTTTGGTAAAATACGAAACCGAGGGTTTACTTCCAGTCCAGAAGACTTTGTAATTGGGTTTTAATTCAAAGGAAACTTCCTCTTGAAGCGCATTAAATATAAAATCAGGATCGATTGTTGTATTGGGAACATCAAAATCAAACCATTCTTGCAAATCATAATCAAAACAAATTCCGTGCATGTAATTGAACAACGCTTTTTTTAATCCGAAACTAAATTGATCGTGGTTAATTCCTGTTTTGTCTTTGAAATTAACATCATTGTTCGCAAAGGTAATTTCATTTTGCTCAGGAATAACACCATACTCTTCTGGGAACATGCCTACTGGTGAATGTGCCGTCATGGCAAATTGATGCCAAAAACCCGATTGCAACACGCCTAATTCAAACAATTGCCTCACCATTTCTAGACTATCAATCGTTTCCTGAACGGTTTGCGTTGGGTATCCATACATCAAATAAGCATGAACCATCACTCCAGCATCTGTAAAGTTTTTTGTGACTTTGGCAACTTGCTCTACGGTGACGCCTTTCTTAATAAGCTGCAACAACCTATCGGATGCCACTTCCAATCCGCCCGAAACAGCAATACACCCAGAAGCAGCAAGCAATCGACACGTATCAGATGAAAAACTTTTTTCAAATCGAATGTTTGTCCACCAAGTTGCAACCAACCTCCGCTTGATGATTTCTAATGCAACTTCTCGCATTAATGAAGGTGGCGCAGCTTCATCAACAAAGTGAAAACCTGTTTCGCCTGTTTGAGCAATGATCTGTACCATTCGATCTACAATCGTCTTGGCAGCAATGGGTTCGTATATTTTTATGTAATCTAACGAAACATCACAAAAAGTACATTTTCCCCAATAACAGCCATGTGCCATCGTTAGCTTGTTCCAACGACCATCACTCCACAAACTGTGCATTGGATTGGCCATTTCGATGACCGAAATGTAGTGATCTAATTTTAAATCGGAGTAATCCGGTGTACCCACCTCGCTCTGCTTGTAATCGCTTCGCAACGAATCGTTTTTGTATACGACTTGATGATTCTCTAAAAGAAACGTTCGTTTTAACGGGGCATGTTCCTCTTTAGAAAAGACCTTGTTCCACAACAACTCAACGGGTAATTCGCCATCGTCTAACGAAATAAAATCAAAAAATTCAAAAACACGCTGGTCTTTTAAATCGCGTAATTCCGTATTGGGAAATCCACCTCCCATTGCAATTTTAATGCCTGGAAAATTATTTTTTACATGTTGTGCACATCGAAATGCGCTGTATAAATTCCCTGGAAAAGGGACAGAAATCAACACTAACTTGGGTTGAATCGCAGCAATTATATCGTGTAAAATCTCGATGGTAATTTTATCAATAACCGTGAGGCTGTTCTGCAAAAAATCATATAAATGATCAAATGAATTAGCACTTCTTCCCAATCGTTCGGCATACCTACTGAATCCAAAATTCTCATCCACACAAGCCACAATGAAATCGGATAAATCCTCCAAATATAGCGTAGCTAAATGCTTTGCTTTGTCTTGAATACCCATGGACCCGAAGGCGTATTCCATATCATCAAGCTGTTCAAATCGAGCCGCCTCTGGAAGAAAATTTCCGGAACAAATCAACTTGGCAAGTGAAGAATTACTGCCCTGAAGAAAAGCGATTACAGCATCAATGGTGTGGATATATTCTTGCCTTAAAGCATACACACGTTCCGAATTTGCGTCTGTAGTTTGAATGGGCAGATCGAAAATATCGGTCAATCCTTCCTTTGAAAATAATTTCAAAATCACTTCTATTCCCAAATCCGATTGAAACGAGGTAATATTTTTGGTATTCAAAAAGCCCTTAATATAAGCCGTAGCTGGATAAGGCGTGTTCAATTGGGTAAAAGGAGGCGTCAGTAAGAGAATATCTTTCAAGTTGAATTCATGTATTATTAGAAAGATAAAATTAAACTAATTTTTTTAAAAATTCATTTTAATTATTTAGAAATTTTTTGAGTAATTTTACAAAAAAATAAGATGCCCAACGATAGCGTAACATATCAAAAATCAGGTTATTTTTCTTCCTTAATCAATGATTATTTGGATGAAAAAAAACAAGTTACGTCGTTATACAATCGATTCCCTACAATTGAAAATTTTGAAGCGCAGATCCTAGAAAAAAAACAAAACTTTCCTATTGAAAATCGAGCGATTCTAGTAGAAGCGCTTCAAGATCAATACCGTGGATTTGAACTATCAGCAAGCACCTCTCAAAACATAAACGCATTAAAAAACGAATCAACCTTCACCGTAACTACGGGACACCAATTGAATCTTTTTAGCGGTCCTCTGTATTTTTTATATAAAATAGTTTCCACAATCAATCTCTGTAAAAAATTAACTACAACCTATCCCAAACATACTTTTGTTCCAATTTATTGGATGGCAACTGAGGATCATGATTTTGAAGAAATCAACCATTTTTATTTCAAAGGAAAAAAAATAACTTGGGACGAAACGAGCAAAGGACCTGTTGGAACTAACTTAACGAATAGTTTAAAAGAATTGTACAAAACTATTGATAACGAGTTTGGTACAAGTAAAAATGCAAGTGAACTCAAAGCGCTTTTTAAGAAAGCTTATTTAGAGCACAACAACCTATCTGATGCCACCCGATATTTAGCTGATTCTCTTTTTCATGACGATGGATTGGTCATTATTGATGGAAATGATAAGAAATTAAAAACTTTGTTTGCGCCCTATGTTTTACACGAAATCAAAGAGCAAGTTGGTTTTAAAAACGTTCGGGAAACCATGGCAAAATTTGACAACTATGCCGTGCAAGTCAATCCAAGAGAAATCAATTTATTTTACATCAAAGACCAACTTCGCGAGCGAATAATTCTTGAGAATGACCGCTATAAAATCAATTCTACTGATCTAGAATTTACTTTAGAAGAAATAGATTTATCCATTAAAAATCAACCTGCTAAATTCAGTCCAAACGTACTTTTAAGACCCTTGTATCAAGAAGTAATTTTGCCGAATTTATGTTACATTGGTGGAGGTGGTGAAATCGCCTATTGGTTAGAATTAAAGTCCATGTTTGAAGATTTTGGCGTTGCTTTTCCGATGTTATTATTACGTAATTCCGTTCTGATCACAACCGATAAGCAAACAAACAAAGCAGATAAATTAGGATTAAGCTGGAATGACTTGTTTAGCAAACAACAAGCCTTATTTGAAAGTAAAGTGAAAGAACTTTCGACACAAAATCTGGACTTTACACCCTACAAAAAAGCATTGCAACTCCAATTCGGACAATTGAAAGAAGTAGCAAAAACAACAGACTCTTCCTTTACTGGAGCGGTTTTAGCTCAAGAAAGAAAACAACTTAAAGGTTTAGAAAAGCTAGAAAAAAGATTGTTGAAAGCTGAAAAAAGAGTTCATAAAGAGGCTTTGGAACGTATTTTTATTTTACAAAACGAACTTTTTCCGAATCAAGGTTTGCAGGAAAGAAAAGAAAATTTTGCGTCTTTTTACCTGGAATATGGGGAACAATTACTAGACAAATTGAAAACCGAACTTGACCCACTCAAAACGGAATTTACGATCTTAAATCTACCATGATGTATAAAAAAATAATATTGATTATATTGGTTCTAACGTCTTTTCTTTCATGTACTGACAATGACGACACATTGAATACAGATACGACAAACAAGGTATTGATGTTGAAAGTGGATTACTTAACACACACTTTTTTAGGCGGTAAAGAACTTACTTTTGAAAATCAAAATAGCGCATTTACCGTTACCAATGAATACACACCACCCGGTGATTTTGGTAATTTGAGGTTGAACTATTCCGAAATGAACGCGCCGATATTTGACGGTTCGATTATTTGGATGGGGCTAGGCCAAATGAATTACCCTCAGGAAGTACTACCTGCCACAAGTTTTGATCACGTTTTAACTGCTGATTATGTAACACCTAGCGCTGGATTTACGAATGTATTTAACCCTGACATGTACAATTATGATTACAATCCTGTTTGGGGTGCCGTACAAGGCTTGGTGAAAACAAGAGCGTATTTGAATTCCAATCCTACGGGGTCCGTTAAACTATTTTTATACACACCAAGTGTGGGCTTTGGTAATCCTGCCGACTGGTATTGGGTGCTTTTTATTAAAAATTAATGCGTTAATCGGAGACGATTTTTCTAGCCCCGATTGACGTGGAAATCCTTATAAAAAAAAAAGACTGTGCTTGAAACACAGTCTTTTTTTTATAAGATTGAAACAGAAAGCGGGATGAGCTTCAAAAAAATTAAGACAAACTCGCAATACTTTGTTCGAGTGTACTAATTTTTGCCAACGCATCGGCTTCTTTTTTACGTTCCATTTCCAATACTTTTTCAGGCGCGCCGTTTACAAACTTTTCATTGGATAGTTTGTTTTGAACGCTTTTCAAAAATCCTTTGGTATATTCTAATTCTTCCGTAAGTTTTTTAATTTCGGCCTCAAGATCGACAGAACCTGTGATAGGAATGAAATATTCATTCGATTTTACACGGTACGAAAGTGCGCCGTCTACTTTTTGAGTCACATATTCCAACTGGTTTACATTTCCGAGTTTGGTAATAATTGAATCAAAATACGAAGTTGCTTTTTCGTTGTTGACAACCATTAAATCGATGGCGTCTTTGAAAGGTATGTTTTTATCTTTTCGAATGGTTCTAATTCCTGAAATTACCTCCACAACAAAATCAAAATCGGTAATTAAATCCTTGTTAAAAGGTTTAGATTCTGGCCATTGCGAAACAATCAAAGCTTCTGACGTAGAACGCTCAGAAATGTGCTGCCAAATTTCTTCTGTTAAAAACGGCATGAATGGATGCAAAACTTTCAAATTATTTTCCAACATTTCGATCGCTTTGGCAAAAGTAACCGCGTCGA
>JAGNYR010000094.1 GCA_017984835.1 Flavobacterium sp.
AATCGCCGGGATAAAAGAGTTCTTCCAAGCGTTTTGCAATACCAATAATAGTCATTTTTCCTCGCAAACCTAAGTCGTCAATACTTTTCAAAGCCGAAGACAATTGCCCTTTTCCACCATCAATAATTATGAGCTGTGGCAAAGGTTGGTTTTCGTCCACAAGGCGTTTGTACCTGCGGTACACCACCTCTTCCATGGAGGCAAAATCATTCGGTCCTTCAACTGTTTTAATGTTGAAATGACGGTAGTCTTTCTTACTCGGTTTGCCATCTTTGAACACCACACAAGCCGCCACTGGATTCGTTCCTTGAATATTGGAGTTATCAAAACATTCAATATGACGGGGCTCTACGGGCAATCGCAAGTCTTTTTTCATCTGAGCCATGATTCGGTTCACGTGGCGATCTGGATCTACAATTTGCAATTGTTTCAACTGCTCGATGCGGTAAAACTTAGCGTTTCGAATGGACAAATCTAAAATTTGCTTTTTGTCGCCCAATTGCGGCACAGTAATTTTTATGTTTTCTCCCAAATCAACTTCAAAAGGCACAATAATTTCTTTAGATAATAACTGGAAACGCTCTCGCAATTCGATAATGGCTAATTCCAACAATTCTTCGTCGGTTTCTTCTAATTTCTTTTTGATTTCCATCGTGTGAGAACGAATAATCGAACCGTGGGAAATTTGTAAAAAATTGACATAGGCCGCACTTTCGTCCGAAACAATCGAAAACACATCAATATTGGTAATTTTCGGATTAATAATAGTAGATCGCGATTGGTAATTTTCGAGAATTTCTATTTTCTCTTTGATTTTTTGAGCTTCTTCAAAACGCATTTCTTGTGCTAATTCGACCATCAAGCGTTTGAAGTCTTTCATACTTTCTTTGAAATTTCCTTTGAGGATTTCGCGAATAGCATCGACTTGTTTCTGGTATTCGGCAATCGTTTCGTAGCCTTCACAAGGTCCTTTACAATTACCAATATGGTATTCTAAACAGACTTTGAACTTGCCGCTTTCGATATTATTGGCGCTCAAATCGTAATTACAAGTGCGCAACGGATACAATTCTTTAATCAAATCCAAAATGGTATGCACGGTCTTGAAACTGGTGTAAGGTCCAAAATATTCCGAACCGTCTTTGACCATTCTTCGGGTCGAAAAAATACGCGAAAAAGGTTCTTTTTTGATACACAACCACGGATAGCTTTTGTCATCTCGCAACAAGACATTATAGCGCGGTTGCAAGGTTTTAATTAAATTGTTTTCCAGCAAAAGCGCATCGGTTTCGGTAGGAACAACGATGTGTTTGATGGTTACAATTTTCTTGACTAAAACGTTAGTTTTTGCCGTATCGTGAATTTTATTAAAATAAGACGAAACCCTTTTTTTTAGATTTTTGGCTTTGCCCACATACAAAATCTTTCCGTCCTTATCGTAGTATTGATAAACACCTGGATTGTCCGGTAGGGTTTGTATTTGTAAAGCAATGCTTGGTGGCGTCATTTTAAATCGGATCGAATTGTTTCCAAATTTACAAATAACATTCTTGCAAATCAAAATCAGCGGTTTTCTTTTGCAGCGCGAAAATTAATGCTACTTTTAACTTCTATTTTTCTTACAATGACAAAAACCGAATTACGCACACAATACAAAGCCTTACGCAAAAATCTTTCAGAAACCGAAATCGAAGAAAAAAGTTTGGCTATTGCCAATGAGGTATTAGCACTTGATATTTGGGATAAAACTTATTTCCATGTTTTCTTACCTATTGAAGAACAAAAAGAAGTCAATACCGAATTCTTACTCCACTTGCTCTCTGGTAAAGACAAAGAAATTGTGATTTCGAAATCTGATTTTACCTCCCGAAAAATGACGCATTTTCTATTAACGGACAATACCAAAATAAAGAAAAACGAATACAATATCCCAGAACCTGTGGACGGAATTGAAGTGCCTTCGTCCAAGATCCAAGTCGTGTTTGTGCCGCTGTTGGCTTTCGACACTAAAGGAAATCGTGTAGGTTATGGCAAAGGATTTTACGATCAATTTTTAGCAGAATGTCAACCCGAAACCATCAAAATTGGGCTTTCTTTTTTTGAAGCCGAAAACGCCATAACTGACGTTTTTGAAAAAGACATTCGTTTGGATTTTTGTATCACTCCAAAGAATTGCTTCCGCTTTTAATTTCACCCAAAAAATTCGCTTTTTTTTACTTTCTTTACAGCTTTAAATATCCTGCATTTTTATGAGATTCAATAAGAAGAAAATACTGATTACTCTTGGAGTTCTTTTGGTTTTATTCGTTGCTACTTTAAGTACTTTTTATTATTTCAGAGACGAAATATTAAAAGTAACTTTAGAGAAAGTAGCGGCTAAAATGGAGCGTGATTTCGATAGTAAATTTACCATAAAAACAGCCACTTTTGACGGAATTTCAGCTGTGAATCTAACCGATGTGGTTTTAGCTCCCAAGCATGCCGACACTTTATTCCGAATCCAAAAAATGAAAACTAGCATAAGCTTTTGGCATTTACTCATTGGCGATGTGCAATTAGGTACTTTAGAAATCCAAAACGGTTTGGTTCAATTAATAAAAAAAGGCAACGTTCGCAACTTTGATGCTTTTTTGAAAAAGAACAAAACTCAAGAAGTTACGGATGAAAAAAGAGATTATGCAGCTTTAGCTAAACGAATCATTTTTCGATTGTTGAATTTGGTTCCATCCGATATGGACATCAAAAATTTAGTTTTCAAATTAGATGACAACGGCAAAAAAGCCACGATTGACATCAAGAAATTAGATTTAGACGGAGGTGATTTAGAAAGTGTGATACATGTTAAAACCAACACTTTTGCACAACGTTGGCGTATTGCCGGAGAAGCTGACCCAAGAGACCGAACAGCCGATATTCAGTTTTTCAATATGGATAAAGGGCCTATTAAAGTGCCTTATCTGGATGAACGTTTTCATATACTTTCTAGTTTTGATTCCATCCGTTTGAATGTTGAAAATA
>JAGNYR010000095.1 GCA_017984835.1 Flavobacterium sp.
TTTAGAATAACAAATAAATAAAATTTTTTAATAATATGGCTAGATTTTTTTATTTATTTGCATATAAAATTTTAATAAATGAAAAAATATATTGTTTTAGCCCTGTTTGTTGTGAATTTGGCTTTTTCACAAAAAGAACTACCCAATTTATCTTTGAAAGATATAAACAACGAAAATTTTAATTTAAAGGAGTCCTTTAATGAAAAGGATAAATTGTATGTTTTTTCGTTTTGGGCTTCCTGGTGTTCACCATGTATCAACGAACTAGATGAGTTGAATGACATTCAAGCTGAATGGAAAAAAACAGTAAATTTTGAAATTATTGCCGTTTCAACCGATGATTCTAGAACCCAAAAGCGAGTGAAACCTCTTGTAAATGGAAAAGGATGGGAATACAAAGTGCTTTTGGATGTCAATCAAGATTTTAAACGCGCCCTTTCTATTGTAAATATTCCGTACACAATTGTAGTAAAAAACGGATTGATTGTTCACATTCAAAATGGCTATGTGCCTGGAATAGAAGAAGAATTATTTGCTAAACTTAAATCGCTATAACATGAAAAAATATATTTATTTATGCGCCCTTGTCTCGTCGATTTTTGTTTATTCGCAAGAAAAACAAGGAACTTTTTTTGGTGGCTTTGAGTCCAATTCGCAATGGTATTTAAACGACACCGGTTTGCATGTAACACATCCAGATAAACCTGTGAGATCCAACAGTTATTTGTTTTTAAATTATAATTACAACAATTGGACGGCTGGGGTTCAGGCGGAAGCATATGAATCTAATGCCTTATTGAATTACAATCCAAAATTCAAAGGGACCAATGTAGCCACTTACTATCTTCAGTATAAAACCAAAAAAATGGAATTAACTGCAGGTTATTTCTACGAGCAATTTGGAAGCGGATTGCTTTTTAGAGGTTGGGAAGATCGTTCGTTGGGAATAAACAATGCTCTTCGAGGGGGTCGTGTGGTGTATAAACCTACCAATGCCATTACTTTGAAAGGAGTATATGGTCAACAAAGAAGCGGATTTGAAGTGTCTAAGGGTTCGATTTACGGATTGGATACAGAGTTTGCTTTAACCGACTTGTTAAAATGGAAAGAATCCGAAATTGCTATGGGATTAACCTATGTAGGAAGGTATGAAAATCCGGAAATCATCAATCAAAATTTTTCGAATCTTACAAATGCTTTTGCAGGAAGAATTAATTTTTCTCATCAATCATTTTACCTGAATTCTGAGTTTGATTTCAAATCCAAAGATGCGGTCATTGTGATCAATCAAATTGACAATAACTTTGTGAAGCCGGGTAATGCATTGTTAGTGAATTTTGGATATTCTAAAAAAGGAATGGGTTTTGACGCTTCTTTAAGACGAATGGAAAACATGAGTTTTTATTCGGAGCGAAAACCTGAGTTGTACTCTGAAAACGGTGGATCTTCGAGTGTGAATTACAACGATAAAATCATGAATTATGTCCCAGCATTAACCAAGCAACACCATTATAATTTGGCTAACATTTATGTTTTTCAAGCCCAATCTAAAGTTGATTTTCCGGATCCAACCATCTTGAAAGCGGGAGAAATTGGTGGCCAATTTGATTTCTTTTACAATTTCGAAAAAGGAACTCATTTTGGAGGGAAATACGGAACTAAAATCGCTATCAACATGGCGTCATGGAACAATTTGTCGGGATATTACAGCTATTTTCCGGGAGATTATAAAACGGACTTTTTTGGTTTTGGAGAAAAATACTTCACAGATTACAACCTTGAAATCACAAAGAAATTAACAGATAAATGGTCGGGGAATTTTGTGTACATCAATCAGTACTACAACAAAAAATATTTGGTAGGAGGAGAGATTGTAAAAACCAATATTTTGGGAGCAGATGCAACCTATAAGTTCAACACGTCAAAATCGATCCGAATGCAAGCAGAGCACATGTGGGCAGATGCTGACAAAAAGAATTGGGCAAGCGGAACCCTGGAACTTAATTTGAATTCTAAATTCTCCATGTTCTTGACCGATATGTATAATTACGGAAATTCTGATCCAGAAAAAAGATACCACTACTACAATTTTGGAGGTTCGTTTAGAAAAAACGCCACACGTATTGCTTTAAACTACGGACGTCAAAGAGGCGGATTGGTTTGTGTGGGCGGTGTTTGTCGTTTCGTGCCAGAGAGTTCTGGACTTTCCCTGTCTTTGAATACAACTTTCTAAATAGTATACAGACTAAAAAACAGCCTCTTTGGACCTTTTCAAAGGGGCTTTTTTCATGTTTTTTTCGAATAAAACAATTGTATCTTTGAACAATATTCAATCGTATGGATTTTACATTGCTTTCCTCTCCTTTGCAAGGATTTACCGATTTTCGTTTCCGAAATGCGATCCACCATTATTTTGGGGGAATTGACACGTATTACTCGCCTTACATTCGATTGAATGGGAAAATGGTGATTAAATCTTCCTATGAACGCGATTTATTGCCCGAAAACAATTTGGGATTAGAAGTAATTCCGCAAGTGATTACAAATGATGCCGACGAATTTTTATTTGTTGCGAATTATGTCAAATCATTAGGTTATAAAGAATTGAATTGGAATTTGGGATGCCCGTATCCTATGGTAACCAAATCGGGAATGGGTTCTGGGCTGATTTGTCAAACCGACAAAATCAATACTATTTTAGACAGGGCACATTCGGAGACCGATATTATAGTTTCTATGAAAATGCGTTTAGGATATGACAACGCTCAAGAAATACTAGACACGTTTCCTATATTGGATCAATATCCATTAAAAAACATTGCCATACATGCTCGATTGGGAAAGCAATTGTACAAAGGAGGTGTGCTTTTGGATGATTTTCAAAAATGCATCGAAAATACGAAACACAAATTATACTACAATGGAGACATTACTTCGGTAGAAAAGTTCAGAGAAATGCAAGCGCGTTTTCCAAGTATTGATCATTGGATGATTGGAAGAGG
>JAGNYR010000096.1 GCA_017984835.1 Flavobacterium sp.
CTGAATTACCAATTTCGGCCAAGACTCGAGATAAGTTGGCTAACTTTTTTTGGTACTTAGCAAATGTCCAATTTTGCGACCCTTTTGGAGTCCAATCTTCATCAAATGTTTCAGGGTCATTGATGGTGTCAAATAGATTTTCGAAATTATAAAAGGCTACCGTATGAATTTTAAATTTTTTGGTTTGGCCGAAAGATTTTGGATATACAGCCAAGACCAAAATACAATACAGAAAGATAGAAATTCTCATTTTATTTCAATTTAGGATCTTTAAGAGTGGGTATAGTAAAAGTAAGAAATTGAAACTGAAATTAAAAGTGATTTGGTATTTGCCTATATTTGTTTTTATAAATTACTGTAGCAATTCAGAATTGATTTATGAAAAAAACGTTCATTTTATTCACTATTAGTTTACTTTCCTTCACTTTTCAAGCTCAACCATCAATGATAACACCACCGTATTTACAAAAAGGAGATACTGTTGCAATTCTAGCAACTGCGAGAAAACATATTGTAAAAAGTATGCAACCCACCATTTCATTATTAGAAAGCTGGGGCTTGAATGTTGTTATTGGAAAAAGTATAGGTTTAGAAAAAAATCAATTGGCAGGAAATGACAAAGAACGTGCCGCTGATCTACAAGAGCAATTGGACAATCCCAACATCAAAGCAATATGGTGTGCGAGAGGCGGTTATGGTACAGTACGAGTAATTGATTTAATTGACTTTACTCAATTCAAAAAAAATCCGAAATGGGTGGTTGGTTTTAGCGATGTTACCGTTTTACACAATCATCTTAATACTATGGGGTACAAATCCATTCACGGAATTATGCCAATCAATCTGTCAAAAGCAACGCCAGCTGCGATTGAAAGTTTGCGTTTGTCCTTATTTGGACAACCTTTGCAATATGCTATAGACGCGCATCCTATGAATCGTATTGGAACAGCCTCAGGCGAACTAGTAGGAGGTAATTTGTCCATCTTATATAGTGTATTGGGTTCGCCATCAGCAATAGATTGTAAAGACAAGATTTTATATATTGAAGATTTAGACGAATACTTGTATCATATTGATCGAATGATGATGAATTTGAAACGAAATGGTTGTTTGGAAAGTTTGAAAGGAATAATTGTTGGGTCTATGACTGATATGAAAGATAACGATATTCCGTGGGGGAAAAATGCGCTTGAAATCGTACAAGACGTAACTAAAAATCTCAATATTCCTGTAATTTTTAATTTCCCAGCGGGTCATATTCATGACAATAGAGCCTTGATTTTAGGGGATACTGTTACTATTGATATCACCGAAAATTGTAGCACTGTGGTTTTTGAAAAGTAAATTCAACTAATTGCATTATGGCTGAGCACAACGAACTAGGTAAATTCGGAGAGGAATTAGCCGCTGAATACCTCCAAAATAATGGATATACTATCTTAGCAACCAACTGGACTTTCCAAAAAGCAGAAATTGATATTCTTGCGCAAAAAGATAATGTTCTAGCTGTTGTCGAGGTAAAAACACGTACGTCAATTGATTTTGGTCTTCCTCAAGACTTTGTTAAGCCAAAAAAAATCCAATTATTGGTAAAAGCGGTTCACGCTTATGTTACCGAAAACGATATAGATAGCGAAGTACGTTTTGACATCATTGCCATCAGAAAGGATGGTCAAAACTTTGAAATTGAACATCTTACAGACGCGTTTTATCATTTTTAAATTTGTTTTTACATGTTATAATTGTAACAAATTGTTTTTTTATTTATATTTGCGGTGTTTTTAACACAACTACTACCTACTAATAAAAAATAATTTAACACAACTACTATGAAAACAGTTTCTTCTATTGTAGAAAATTACATTAAAACAAAACCATTTTTGTTGAATGCCTTATCACTTGGTATTATTAATTTGACTTCTCTTTCACGTAATATTATGAGTGAATTAGAAAACGAATTTGGCAAAGAAGTAAAACAAGGCGCTATTGTAATGGCCTTGAAACGATTAACCGAAGAATTAGACTTTAAATTGAATCACAAAATCAATAAGGTGATTAAAAATATTGGAGAAATTACGGTGCGTTCTCAGTTAACAGATTACACTTTTGCCGCCTCAGAAACTGTTTTGAATAAACAAGCCGATTTAATTACCGATATCAATAATTTTTCCGATATTTTTTATACTTCATCAAGAGGAGTAAACGAAACTAATATTGTAGTAAGCAACAGCGTGAATCATTTGGTTGACAAACATTTTGCCAACGAAAAATTGATTCAAAAATTAGAAAATTTAGCTTCGATTACGGTAAAATTGCCAAAAGAAAATATCGTAGTTCCTGGAATTTATTACTTCATTTTTCAACGCTTGGCTTGGGAAGGAATTATCATCAATGAAGTGATCTCAACTTCTAATGAGTTTACGATTCTAGTTAGCGAAAATGAAGTAGACGTTGCTTTCAAAGTAATTAAGGATTTGAAAAATTAGAAAAATCCAAAGCTTCCAGCCTTCAAAAGGCTGGAAGCTTTTTTTATTCCCCCATCAATTCCATTAATTCTAACGCTTTTCGAATTGATTTTACATTATCAAAAGTCAACAACAATCGTAAGCCGTTAGGGGTTTGTTTTTCTTTCATTTTACACAAAGCGCTTTGTTTTTGGACAAACTGCAACACATGATGAAAACGTCCGGATTGGTAATAATCCGATTGTTGGTCGGATACGAAATACCCAATCATTTTGCCTTGTTTTAAGACTAATTTTTCAATCCCTATACGGGTAGCAATCCATTTGATTTTCATACTGCTCAGTAAAGAAACAGCTTGTTTTGGCAAAGGCCCAAAGCGGTCAATCAGCTTATTTTCATAATTCAAAAGTGACGCTTCGTCTTTAATTTCTGCTAACTCGTTATACAGCAGTAATCGTTCAGAAACCGTGTTGATGTATTCATCTGGGAACAACAATTCGAAATCGGTATCGAGTTGCA
>JAGNYR010000021.1:0-7290 GCA_017984835.1 Flavobacterium sp.
GGTGTTCCTAGTTTTTCCCATGGTTGAGCCATGTAGTAGTAAGCAAAATAATTTTGTTCTGCATTGGTTGAGTTTGGCCCAACTCCTAAGTGACCGATTTCGGTTGCAGAAAAATACCAGTTTTTACTGGTTCCTCCTGTTAAATAACCCACAGCTTCATCATCTGTAAAATTACTTAGTACTTCTACTTCGATGTTTTTTGTAGTAGAAACACCACCTTTTCCAGATGCAATAACCGTTACAGTAAAGGTATTTACGCCATTTTGAGTATATCTTTTTTCGAAAATTCCACTAGGTGCATTTTGACTTGTTCCGTCACCAAAAATGTATTTGTAAGAAATAGCATGATCTGCAGTAGCTGCAAATCGAACCAATCCAGATCCATCACCAAATGGTTCTGCTGTAGACTGTCCTACAAGGGTCGCCGTTACTTGTAAGTTGGAAGGAGTTTCGATTTCGCCAAAACTAGCTTCATCTGCCTGACAATTAATTAGAATAAAAGGCAGTATCACGAAGAGGATACTTTTGAATATATTATTTTTCATAGTTTTCATATTTTTTGTCTGCTATTAATTAGATTGTTTGATGTCGTCAAAATAGTAAGTTGCTCCATTTCCTGCATTTCCAAATGCAAAAAACACCACCACTCTTTGGTACGTATTTGTTAGACTGATTCCTGTAAAATCGAAGGTAATTTCTTGCCAACCGTTTGCTAATGTAATGTTTGCATCTTTTTCGATGTTGATGTTGGCATTGGCTAAATTTTCAAGTTTCATTTTAGCAATAATTCCTGATTGAGGTGACCAAACTTTCATCTTGATTTTTTTCAAAGATGTAAAATTAATCGGATTGGTTAGTTCAATAAACGAACCTGCCCAAGTTTGAGATCCAACGCTTTTTGTCAAAGCACCTACTTTAGCTGAAGGATTGATTCCACCCGAATTCGTATTGTTAGCTACAACGGTAGATGCCCCACCAAAATTTGTAAACGAATAAGGCAAAGTCGCTGATTCAAAATCCAACGGAAGTCCAATAATAACCGGAATGGTTACGGTTACATTTTGTGTGTATTCTGTAGTAGCGACACCACCTGTAATGGCAACTACTTTGATCGTATATGTTCCAGGATTTGTATAGGTATGAGAAATCGTCTCTCCTTCCATAAAAGTAACTGCCGTGTCAGGTGTATTTTCACCAAAATACACTTTAAAACCCGTTTCAAAATTGGCTGTAGCCTGAACGGTAACTCCCAAACTATTCGTTGGGATAGGAGTAATAGTAGCTACCAAATTGGTAGGTGCAAAAAAGGTCACATTTAATGGAAGTGTTTTTTCTGATGTTTTTCCATTCAATGTTGTTCCAACTACTTTCACTTGAAAGGTTCCTTCAAGATATGTATGCTCAATTGTTTCACCTGCGTTTAAGGTGGCTGGCGTGGTCGTTGCATCACCAAAATAAACATTGAACTGAGTAAAACCTTCCCCAGTTGGTGCAATTGTTACTTTACCCGAGTTATCTTGTTTGATTGTTAAGGTCGCATCTATGTTGGTAGGTGCCTGAATGTTGTCTAAATTAATTTCTTCATTCTCTTGTGTACATGACACAACTAGTGAGCCAAGAAATAGTGCTACGAATGCTATACTTTTTTTCATAATATTCATTTATTAATATCCAGGATTTTGTTGCCAGTTACCGTTAGAAAATTGAATTTCTTCAAACGGAATAGGGAATAGTTCATTTTTATTTGTTGTAAAGCCTGTTATTTTTTCGGCTGCTTTACCTGTTCTAACTAAGTCAAAAAAGCGGTGACCTTCTCCCATTAGTTCGACTCTTCTTTCTTTCCAGATAAAATCAGTTAATGCGGTTCCAGTTGCTGTAATGTCATGGTTGGTATCTCCAAATGCTCTACGTCTTACTAAATTTAAGTATTCTTTTGCTTTGGTGTCATTTCCACTTCTATTGTGTGCTTCCGCTGCCATTAACAAAACATCCGCATATCTAATCGAACGATAGTTGTTTGGGTTGGTTAAATTTTGATCTCCAATATTGGTATCTCCTTTTCGAGCTAAATATTTTCTATTGTAAAATCCGGTGTGTTTGTAACCTGTTCCGAAAGTTGCATTGTTAGCTGCCGCCCAAGCTTCAATATCTAGAATGGCTACATTTTTACGATTGTCACCTACTTCAAATGCGTTGTAAGCATCTTGTGTTGGTACATTAAAGCTGTATCCACCATCAAAGAACGGGCCGTTGTAATTTCTAATTCCGTTGAAACCAACAGCTACATTTCCTTCGCTACATTGTAAACATCCAAAATCTGCTCCTTGTGCATCTGTGTACTGAATTTCAAAAACAGATTCGGTTCCGTTTTCTCCTGTGTGTTCAAAAATAGCATTGTAATTTGCTACCAACGAATAGGTGTTAGATGAAATTAATTGATCAAAAATGGCTGCTGCAGGTGCGAATTTATTTTGATACAAATAGGCTTTACCTAACAAGGCTTGTGCTGCTCCTTTGGTAGCTCTACCTGTTTGTGCCGCAGATGGGTTTAAGTATTGCGATGCAAAAAGCAAGTCAGATTCTATTGAAGCATACACTTCATCAACCGAAGAACGAGGAATCGTTTTTTCGTCATTCAAACTAAAGCGTTGGTCTCCTTTTAATGGGATTCCACCAAACCATTTTACCAATTCGAAGTGGTAGTAGGCTCTTAAGAAACGAGTTTCGGCAATGACTTGATTTTTATTAGCAAAATCTGTTTTGTCTTTGAACTCAAGAATGTAGTTACAACGTTGTACACCTGCAAACATCCAATCCCAAAGATTTTTTAAGTTGGCATTCACCGCTGTATGCGTCATTTCGTCTACTTGTTGGATACCTGGGGTATCTGTAGCAGCTTCTCCTCCCGAAAGGGTGTTGTCTGAAGCAATTTCGCCCATCAATACATTAATGTAGCTTGAGTGAAGCATGTCATAGGCACCAATCAAGGCATTGTTGTAATCAGATTCAGAGTTAAAATAATTTTCTGAGTCCAATGAGTAAACGGGATCTACATTAGCAAACTCATCTGAGCAAGAAGTTGAAAATAGCAAACTAAATGCTACGATTGCTGTTGATTTTATGATATATTTTTTCATACTATTAATTTAGAAATTTACATTTAATCCTAACATATAGGTTTTTGGAGTAGGATAAAATCCGTAATCAATTCCTCCACTTATTGGGTTACCGCTGTTGGCAGCTGGATCAAATCCTTTGTATTTTGTGAACGTATACACGTTGTTAACAGATGTGTAGATTCTTAATTTTGTAATACCTGCTTTTTCTAAGTACTTTTTGTTAAAGCTATACCCTAATTGTAAATTTTGGATTCTTAAAAAAGAGGCATCTTCTACAAAATAGCTAGAAAAAACGGTATTTGTTGAAGCACCTGCAGTCACTCTTGGTACGGTATTGCTTGAGCCTTCTCCAGTCCAACGATCTAATACGTAGTTTAACTTATTTAGTTTTGCTTCTGTTCTTTCGTAATTTCTTATCAAATCATTTCCGATTGAAGCATACGAATAAGCAACAAAATCAAAGTTCTTGTAATTGAAAGAAAGATTTAAACCTAGTGTGTAATCTGCAATTGGTTTTCCGATATACGTTCTGTCTTTTGCATCAATCACATCATCACCATTGATGTCTTTGTATCTCAAATCCCCTGGTGCCGAAACAGCTCCAAGTGCGGCTTGTGAAGGATGTGCGTCTACTTCCGCTTGGTTTTGGAAAATTCCGTCGGTTTCATATCCGTAAAACACTCCAATTGGCTGTCCTACTACCATTCTTGTAGGGTACAATGAATTTCCAACTCCAAAAGAACCGCCTTCTAAGTAGCCAGTACTGTTGTCTACTTGTAGTACTTTGTTTTTAAGTGTTGTAATGTTAAAACCTACACTGTATTTTAAATCACTTGAGATTACATTGTTGTAGTTGAAAGCCAATTCAATTCCTTTGTTGCTTACCGTTCCAGCGTTTACCGTAGGGGCACCCGAACCTGGAGCTGTTCCTCCGTTGATTCCAGAAATTGGAACGTATTGAATTAACAATTTACTTCTTCTATCGTCAAAATAATCTGCTGTAATGTCTAATTTTTTGTCAAATAATTTGATGTCCAAACCAGCATCGAATTTTTTATCAGCTTCCCATTGGATTTTGCTATTCGGAATCACTCCCGTAGCCACACCATTGGTCAATGTATTGTTGAAAACATACGTTGCTTCTCCGGTTAACAAAGATCGGTATCTAAAATCACCAATGTTGTCATTTCCAAGTTCTCCATAACTGGCTCTTAATTTCAAGAAATTGATGTATTTGTTTTCTTTGAAAAATGGCTCGCTAGATACCACCCATCCTGCTAAAATAGAAGGAAAAACAGCCACTCTATTGTCAGGACCAAAACGGCTTGAAGTGTCACGTCTTAAAATTCCTGAAAGTAAGTAACGGTCTTTATAACTGTAATCAACCGTACTAAAAAATGAAGATCTGCGGTAAATACCACTGTAAGAACCTGCGTCTTTTACTCCGGCACCACCTGTTCCTTGTGCAATACTAATGTCTGCAAATTCCCATGAGTTGTATGGAATATCATAACCAGTTCCATACAGACCGGTGTCTGTATATTGGAAAACAGTTGTTCCTAAATTTATTTTTATTTTGTGGTTTTCTCCCAGTTTAGTATCGTATTCTGCAAACAAATCCAGGGTGTAATCACCAGCATTGATGTTGTTTTGTGCTACCACACTTCGTGTTACGTTAAATACTTTGTTCGGTCCGTAATCAATAACTTTGTAGAAAGCTTTTCCATTACTTCTGCTCGAATTGAATCCAATTCTTGAAGTGAATTTTAATCCTTTCATGGCTAAGTAATCTAATTTTACAGAACCACTTAATTTTTTCAAATTATACGCATTGTATGTATTGTTTATTTGAGCCAATGGATTGATAACTTCACTACCATAACCAGAAGTTGATGGTACTAAAGTGTAGTCACCATTTGAATCAAAAGGCGATAATATGGCCGGTGTGTTGATCGCATTGAATAACACAGATCCAAGTCCGTTTTCAGCCAAGCTGGTTCTATTAAAGTCGGTAAAAATGAAATTCGTTGCTAATTTGAATTTATCTGATAAATCAGCACCTAAAGCCAAACGAGCGGTGCTTCTGTCAAATCCCGATTTTTCTAATCCTACAATTCCTTCTTGTTTGATGTTGGATCCACTGAAAGAGTAGGTGATGTTTTCTGATCCGCCCGAGATGGTAAAATCATTGTTATGAATGGGTGCTTTTTGGAACACTTCGTTTTGCCAATTGGTACCAGTTCCAAGTCCGCTTGCATTTGGGTAAGGCAATGCTTGACCTGAGTTGGCATAACTTTCATTTAAAAGTAAAGCATATTCAGTAGCGTCTAACAAGGATAGTTTTTTGGTTGTTTCTTGCATTCCAACATACGAATTGAAGCTTACTTTTGTTTTCGTATTTTTCTTTCCTTGTTTGGTAGTTACCAAAATAACTCCATTGGCTCCAATCGCACCATATACTGCCGCTTGCGCATCTTTCAGTACTGTAAACGATTCGATGTCAGATGGGTTTAATAAGTCCATTGAACCCGCATATCCGTCAATCAATACCAGTGGACCGTTAGCTCCATTGGTAGAAATACCACGAATTCGGATGTCATAACCAGAACCCGGTGCTCCAGAACCCGTTGTTACACTTACTCCGGCAACCGTTCCTTGCAGGGCAAGTTCTGCTTTGATGGGTTTTAAATCATCGATTGTTTTTGAAGTAATTACAGAAACCGATCCGGTAACGTCTTTTTTCTTTTTTGAACTATATCCCACAACGACTACTTCGTCCAATACTTTTTTATCTTCTTGAAGTGAGATCGTAATGGTTTCGTTTTTGCTAAATGTTTTCACAACGGTAGTGTACCCAATGTAACTGAACATTATTTTGTCTCCATTTTTAATGTTGTCTAATTTGAAATTTCCATCCAAATCAGTCGAAACACTAACCGTATTATTTTTGTTTGAGATGTTGGCTCCAGGAATTGGAACCCCATTAGATGCATCTACAACTTTTCCTTTTATTTGGATGTTTTGGGAAAATCCAAAACTCGATAAGAGGAGCAGCGAAAAAATTAAAAATTTTGTCTTCATAAATATTTTTGTTTTAAGAATGTTAAAAGTAAGTGTATGAAACGTTAAATAATTTATTTGTGCTACAACAAAAAATATACAGTTTGCATTTTTTTTGTGTTGCAGTAAATTTCAAATGTGTATTCCAATAAAAGTGCTGATTTTGTTCGTTTTTATAGACTTTTTGAAAAATTAATTTTGTAAAAAAATCATGTAAAAAAGCTTCGTGTTGAGGTTTTGTATAGTTATTTAATTGGAATTAAATTGACAAAATGTATTCAACGAGCCCTTGCTCATGCGGAAGATCCATCTTTTTACGCAAACGATATCGTTTAATTTCTACACTTCGTACCGAAATGTTCAATAGTGGAGCAATTTCTTTCGAAGATAAATTCAGTCTTAGGTAGGCACAAAGGCGTAAATCATTCGGAGTAAGCGAAGCATGAGCGGCTTTGATTTTCTTCAAGAAGTCTTTATCTGCATTGTCAAACGCTTCTTTGAAGACGTTCCAAGTATCTTCTTCATTGATGTTTCGTGTAATCGTAGTAATCACCGATTTGATGTTTTTATTGCTTCCTTCTTCCGAGGTTTTCTTCAAATCTTCTTTGATTACGGCCAAAAGCTCATTCTTATTGATCAAGCTCATGGTCGATACAGCCAATTCTTTGTTTTTCTCATCTACATCTTGGGTAAGCTGTTCGTTTCGAATTTTCATCAATTGTTGTTCGGTTTCAAGCTCTTTTATTTCTAGTAATAGGTTGTTTTCTTCAATCAGTTTCTCTTCTAATTTTTGGTAGTATTTTTTGTAAGCATCGTTGATGTAGTATGCAATGATGATTGAAAACAGCAGGTAGAAAATTATAGCCAAATTGGTAGCGTACCAAGGTTTTAAAATGGTAAACGTATAGGTGGCAATATTTTCTGGTGATGAGTTGGCAACTTTGGCTCTAACTTTAAACGTATAGGTTCCCGGTGATAAATTTTTAAAATTGATCGAAGATTTTACACTCCATGCACTCCAGTTGTCTTGTATGCCTTCTAATAAATACTGGTATTCGGTATTGATGTATTTGTTGTATTCGGGTACGGTATAGTTGATGGTAATGTTGTT
>JAGNYR010000021.1:7390-29217 GCA_017984835.1 Flavobacterium sp.
AACACCTTTGTATTCGTGGCTTACTATGACTTTGTTCGAACTCAATTCAAAATATCGAGAGGAATAATTGAAACCAGCGATTTTGTTTCTGAATTGCCATTGGTTGTTTTTGAATTCTAAAACCGACATTCCATAATAGTTCCCTTGAAGAATGAAACCGGGATGTTTCGCATCCGATTGGAATTTCCATGTTCCCGATTGATTAAAAATCAAAGTACTACTGGTTTCATTGATGATAAAAGTTCCTGAGTCGTGTCCGCAAAACAACGTTCCATTTTTCACAAACAAGGACCAAACTTGCCCTTTGGTACCTCGGATGTATTCGAACGCTCCATTTGATCCATATGGTTTACTGAACAAACCTTGGTTGGTTCCAATGTACAAACGATTGTTGTGTAAGATCGATGCGTAAACGGTTCCTAGTATTCCTGTATGATCGGTAAACGTTTTTACCGGTGATTTTAAATTGATGCAATTGATCCCGTTGTCTAGTCCAATCCATAAATTTTGATCTACATCTTCCATTAATGAAAGCGTAGTGTTGTTGCTTAATCCTTTGTTTTGAGTTAAGTGGTATTTTAATTTACCTTCTTTCGAAAGGATAAAAACACCATTGGAAACACTTCCCAATGCCATGCTGCCATCGGTTAGCATTTCACTGCTGTAAATACTGCTTTCTTGAAGTAGTGCGTCTACTTCTGTATTGAATTTTTCAAGGATGTTTTGCGTGTTTATTCGAAACAATCCATTCAACTGAGTTTGCACAATCAAGCCCTCTTTGGTTGCAAATAGATTGACAATTCGATTGTTTTTGAAAACAGGATCACTTGAAATTACTTTGCTTTTGCCATTTTCAATTTCAAAAAGTCCTTCGTTGGCGCATTGAAAATAAATGCTGTTCGAAGTTTTGAATGCTTTGATGATGGTGCTCTTCGGACTGATGATAGAAAAAGTTTGTAATGTAG
Source organism: Flavobacterium sp. (assembly GCA_017984835.1). GTDB lineage: Bacteria > Bacteroidota > Bacteroidia > Flavobacteriales > Flavobacteriaceae > Flavobacterium. Next base: position 8,356 of record JAGNYR010000021.1, read on the forward strand.
TGTCGTAAATGTATATTTTGTTTAAGGATTGAAAAATGACCCATTTGTCATAATGCAAAATATTCCAAAATTGTTCGTCGTCAACGATTTTGTTTTTAATTTTTTTACTGAGTGAAGTATAGGTTAATTGGCCGTTGGCTTGTCGTTTCCAATAACCAAATTCCATGTAACATCCGGTATAAATAATGTTATTGATGACTTTTACAGATCGTAAAATAGTTTCGTTGGGCGAGGGGTATAAGGTCCATGTAGACCCATTGAATTCTAGTAATCCTTCGTTGTTAGCAAAATAAATAAACTGATTTTTATCTTGCGAAATCATCCAATTCTGATTTCCTGCTCCGTATTCTTTAGGGATGTAATTTGTAATAGGGGGTAGTTCCTGACTAACTCCCACAAAGCTGTTAATTACAATTACTATAAATGCTAGGTACTTTTTCATGAAATTCTAAATATTAGATAAATGTACTTTTTTTTTTCAAGTATTGCAATTGAACAGGTATTAAAAAAAAAGCACGCCTTAAAAAAGGCGTGCTTCCAACTAAAAAAACTTACTTAACTTATTTTTTTACAAACTTAGTCGTGTTTGTTTTACCTTCAGAAACAGATTTAATGATGTAAATTCCAGTTTCTAAATTGCTAATATCTAATGTGATGCTGTTTGCGTTTGGAGAAGCTACTTTTACTTCTTGTCCTACCACATTGTAAATGTTAACCGATTCGATCGTGCTTTCGTTCTCAATAGTGATAGCATTAGATGCAGGGTTTGGGTATATTTTTAATGTGTTATTAGTGAAAGTATCATTAGCTAATGCTACATTACTAAAATAAACATTATCTACATACAATGTACCTTGTCCAACTGGTTGTCCCGCAAAAATTAATTGTGCGATATGACCTCTTGTAGTTAATCCTGTGAAATCAGATAAAGAAATATCTAAACTGTTCCAACCACTTAATGTTGGAGTGAACGTTAATTCGTGTTCCACATCATCATTAGGTGTACCTTGGTAAACACCATTTGCACCAAAATCAACTAACTTCATTCTAAATTGTGTCATGTTTGGAGTCCAAACATCCACGTGGAAATACAACATGCTTGTTGCGTTTATTTGTGTAGTTGTAGTCTCAATTCCAGCAAAGTTTAAATTGCTGTATTTTTTAGTGTCGTTTCCTTGAATTTGCATGTTTGTTAATGTCCCTGCAGACCATGAAGTTAACCAAGTATCTACCGGTACATTTGTGTATGCATTACTATACATAGAAATTACATTAGCTGCCGGACGAGTTGGTGTTGGAGCTGCTGTCATTGGTTCTGTTGGTACGTTTGAAACACATGCTGCACATGAAGCCCAACAAACGGTTGGTTGTGTTAAGTTTGTAGTTGCAACAGTTAAGGTTCTATTAGTATATCCACCTGTAGTGATTGTACAGCTTGATCCAGAAGTTAACGATTCATCTCCTGCAGCCCAGCTATCTTTTAAAAATTTATATTCGTAATTTCCAGGAGCTAAAGCAATCGTTGCTTCCCAAATACCATCTGCATTGGCGTCAGTCATTGCATTAGCAGAATCTGACCAGTTATTAAAAGTACCAGCAATATGCGGTGTTGTAAATCCTGTTTGTTGTGACATGTCTACTTTGAAAGTTACCGTCGCATTTTGAACACTACAAGCTGAACAGGATGCCCAACAAACGGTTGGTTGAGTAATATTTGAGCTAGCTACGACTAAAGCTCTATTAGTATATCCACCTGTAGTGATTGTACAGCTTGAACCAGAAGTAAGTATTTCATCTCCTGCAGCCCAGCTATCTTTTAAAAATTTATATTCGTAATTTCCCGGAGCCAACGCAATCGTTGTTTCCCAAATTCCATCTGCATTCGCATCAGTCAAAGCATTCGCAGAATCTGACCAGTTGTTAAAAGTACCAGCAACGTGAGGAGTTGTGAATCCTGTTTGTTGAGACATGTCTACTTTTAAAGTTACATTTACTGTTGAAGGATTTGTTGCTCCAGCAGCTGTTACAGTTACATCTCCCAATGCAGTTTCGTTTGCAGGATTACCATTTAATCCTTTAACTGTAAAACCATATTGAACGATCAATCCAGCAGGAATGGCAGTTACTGAGCTTAAATTGAACACCCCAGTAGCAGTTAATGGTGCTGTTACACTGAAATCAGTGCTGTAATTGTTAGCTGCATTCAAACCTTTGATGAACGCTACTGCTGTATAACCACTTGCTAATGTGTAACTAGTAACATTACCTGTGAAATTAACTACTTGACCTGCAAGAGCATTACTTTCTACAAATGTATTTCCTTCAAAAATTTTATTTCCTAAATTACCATTTCTCCAAAATGCAATAGCATCAGGTGTAGTAGCATCAGCATAACAGTTGAAGTTAGGTTGTAATACAATAGTGTTTGAGGAAGCTGTAACTGTTGATTTTATCGCAGGCACTCCCCATGCACTTCCAAACTCATAAGTAGTACCATTGGTTTGGAATACATTTGCGTATCCTAACCAAGTAGAAGATCCGTTTACCGTCACAGTGGTCTGTGCCGAAGAAAATTGACTCACTGTAAAAATACAAAGTGTAGTCAATAAGATTTGTAATGTTTTTTTCATTTTTTATTGTTTTTAGGTTTAGTCAAATTTATGTAAGTTATCATTTGGTGCCTTTTTTTTAAAGTATATAAAAACTATACTAGGTAAATCGATGTGAAATCTCAAAAAAATGATTTTAAATAACTGATAATCAATGTTTAAAACGGTATTATTTTAATTTTTTTTCAATTCTATTTTTTGAAATGATAAGCTAATGTTGTGGTAATCTATTACGATTTCGTAAATAATGTAAGTAGGTTTTGATTGTTTTTCGAAAAAAAACGCGAGACATCGCTCCAATGCAATATAAAAAATGATTCTGTCAATAATTTGCTGTAATAATTATGTATAATATAATTTTCCTAAACAATTGTTAAGGGTTTCGTATAACCAAAAAAAAACACGATTCGTTAGAATCGTGTTTTCAATTAACTTGAGGTTGACTTATTTTTTCATGATTTTTCGGGTAATCATTTTATCTTGAACACGCAACTTCATAATGTACAATCCACTTTCTAAATTACTTACATCAATCGTTTGGTTGGTTGTATTCAATGGGTATTGCATTATGAATTGACCCAATGAATTGTAAATACTACAATCAGATATCATTTCTTCCGATTCAATGGTGATTTCATTGCTACATGGATTTGGGTACAAGTTGATGGATGTATTCCATTCATTGTCAAGAGTCGACATGTTTGTGTTCAGTCGGATATCGTCAAAGTAGTAATTTTCGCCAATTCCTGCTTCCCCAAAATTACAAAAAACCACCACACGTTTGTAGTTGTTGGCATTGACAATTCCATTGAAGACAAAAGTAAGTTCTTCCCAAGCATTCGCTGTCGTGTTGGTTGCGTTCACTTCAATGTTGAAATTTGAATTGGTTAAGTTCTCTAGTTTTAGTTTAAATACTTTTCCCGCTAAAGGCGAGTACACTTTCATTTTTAGGGTGTTATTGCTAGAAAAATCGATTGCTGTTCCCAATTCAATAAACGATCCAGCCCAAGTTTCACCTGGGTTTTTTCGCAATTTAGCCACCGTATTTGATGTATTGATACCTGAAGCATTCGGGTTTGTAACTTTGGTTGCAATTGCATTTCCAAAATTTGAAAACGAATAATAAGTAGTACTCGACTCAAATCCTAAGGGCAATACCGGCTTTATTACTTCTTGACTGAAGGTGATGTTGTCTATATAACAAATATTGTCACTTGAACGAGTGGATTGATAGTCTGGAGAAATAACAATCTGATCATTGGTTTGACCGATTCTACTAGAAAAATCAAAAGTCATTTCTTCCCATTGATCTACTAGTGTATTTGGTTTTGTGATAAATCCAGTTGAACCATTTGTTGCATTCACAAACTTAATTCCTACATCACTAATGACCGATTTGTACACCATTATTTTAACAGTACAGTTACTTGATGTTACAACATAACTTCCAAAGGCTGGTGCGCCAGACGGGTTGGATAATTGATGGATGCTTTCAAATCCCGCATAAGGTGCCGAATTGGTCAGTACCGTAATTTTACCAACGGTTGCAGAGGCGTTGATTCCGCTTGTATCAGGATTTGGAACCATTTGTAACGCTGTATTGGCGCCGTTTTCAAACGTGATCCACGTCCAGTTAGCTCCGTTCCCTGGTGTTTCAAAATTGATAGGTGCATTTTGAGCAAATCCAACAAATGAAAGGAGTATCAGGTGGATGAAGGTAATTTTTTTCATGTTCTTGTATCTTTAAGTTTTAACAAAGATAACCTCAATTGTCATTTACATCCTTTTTTTGATGATACAAAAACTATACAACATCCATTTTGTTCAAAATCCCTTTGTTTTCCTCTATATTTGCTCTTGTTATATATTGAACACTACATTTATATTAATTATCTTTGTTCCATTATACAATTTCTTATGATTCCAAAAGATATATCGGTATTAGATCCTAAAAAAAATATTCTAATTAAGGGAGCTCAAATTCATAATTTAAAAAATATTGATGTAGCCATTCCTCGTAATAAATTAGTGGTGATTACGGGGCTTTCGGGTTCAGGAAAATCGAGTTTGGCTTTTGATACCTTATATGCAGAAGGACAACGACGCTATGTGGAAAGTTTATCTTCGTATGCGCGACAATTTTTAGGACGTTTGGATAAACCAAAAGTTGACTACATCAAAGGAATTGCTCCAGCCATTGCAATCGAGCAAAAGGTGAACACAACCAATGCACGTTCAACAGTTGGAACTTCTACAGAAATTTATGATTATCTGAAATTACTTTATGCTCGTATTGGGCAAACCATTTCACCCAAATCGGGTCAGGTGGTTAAAAAAGATACCATTACCGATGTGGTCAATAAAGTTAAATCCTTTGATTTAGATTCTAAATGGTTGCTTTTGGCTCCGATCCATCTTGAAAAAGGAAGAAAATTAGAGGATAAATTAAATGTGCTGCTTCAGCAAGGATTTGCCAGGGTATCTGTTGATAAGGAGATGGTTCGACTCGATGCCTTGTCTGAAATCAAAACCAAATTATCCGTAAAAAATACCTTTCTTATTGTAGATAGAATTGTAGTAAAAAACGAAGAAGAATTTTACAACCGCCTTTCGGATGCAGTTCAAACCGCTTTTTTTGAAGGTAAAGGAACATGTTTTTTACAAGAAGTTGCCACCGAAAAGCGTTTTTCGTTCAGTGCCAATTTTGAATTGGACGGCATGACTTTTTTGGAGCCCAATGTGCATTTGTTTAGTTTTAATAATCCTTACGGAGCCTGTCCTGCATGTGAAGGCTATGGAAACATTATAGGTATAGACGAAGATTTAGTCATTCCAAACTCGGCTTTGTCGGTATTTGAAAATGCGATTTATCCTTGGCGAGGTGAAAGTATGGGCTGGTACCGCGACGAATTGGTTAACAACGCTTACAAATTTGACTTTCCAATTCATAAACCTTATTTTCAATTATCGGAACAACAAAAAGAGTTGGTCTGGAATGGAAATACTTATTTTCAAGGATTGAATGAGTTTTTCAAAGAATTGGAAGAGAAAAATTATAAAATTCAAAACCGTGTCATGCTTTCTCGTTACAGAGGGAAAACCAAATGTAATGTTTGTAAAGGGAAGCGTTTACGTGAAGAAGCAAATTATGTACATGTGGGAGGAAAGACCATTTCTGATCTTGTCGATTTGCCCATCAAACGTTTGATTCCCTTTTTTGATCAACTGGAACTTTCCGAATACGATGCAACCATTGCCAAAAGATTGCTGATCGAGATAAAAAACCGATTGGAATTTTTATCCAATGTAGGATTGAATTATTTAACACTCAATCGAAATTCGGCCTCTCTATCGGGTGGCGAATCACAGCGCATCAATTTGGCGACCTCATTAGGAAGTAGTCTTGTCGGGTCTATGTATATTCTGGACGAACCTAGTATTGGCTTGCACCCAAAAGATACGGAGTTGTTGATTGATGTACTTAAAAATTTACGCGATTTAGGCAATACCGTTATTGTGGTCGAACATGATGAAGACATCATGAAAGAAGCAGACATGATTATCGATATTGGTCCGGAAGCGGGTTCGCATGGAGGAAATCTAGTAGCACAAGGCACTTTTGATGAAATCTTAAAGTCCGATTCTTTAACAGCTCATTATTTGAATGGATCACAACAAATAAAAGTACCTACTTCAAGAAGAAAATGGTCGGCTTATGTTGATGTAATGGGTGCCAGAGAAAATAATTTGCAAAATATTGATGTTCGTTTTCCATTGGAATGCCTCACGGTTGTGACAGGTGTTTCGGGAAGTGGTAAAAGTACTTTGGTAAAGAAAATTCTGGTTCCGGCGATTCAAAAGAAGTTGGAAGGGGTGAGTGAAAAAGCAGGACAATTTTCCGATTTGCAAGGTCATTATCATAAAATTCGCCACATCGAATACGTGGATCAAAATCCAATAGGGAGGAGTTCGCGATCCAATCCGGTAACGTACATCAAAGCCTATGATGACATACGGGATTTGTTTTCTAAAGAAAAATTATCCAAAATAAGAGGCTACCAACCCAAACACTTTTCATTCAATGTGGATGGAGGTCGTTGCGAAACATGTAAAGGAGATGGAACGATCCATGTGGAAATGGTTTTTATGGCCGATGTAGAGTTGCCCTGTGAAACCTGCAACGGAAAACGTTTCAAAAAAGAAATTTTGGAAGTAAACTTTGAAGGGAAAAACATTGACAATATTTTGACCATGACTGTTGATGAATCCATCGAATTCTTTACGCTTCATAAACAAAATAAAATCATTCAAAAATTGCAACCTTTGCAAGATGTTGGTTTGGGATATGTTCAACTCGGTCAGTCTTCTTCTACTTTATCTGGTGGTGAAGCACAGCGAATCAAGTTGGCTTCTTTTTTAGTGAAGGGGAATACCAAAGACAAAGCGCTCTTTATTTTTGACGAGCCCACTACAGGATTGCATTTTCACGACATCAAAAAATTATTGGCATCCTTTGATGCGTTAATTGATAAAGGTCATTCAATTGTGGTAGTAGAGCACAACTTAGATTTGATAAAATGTGCCGATTGGATCATCGATTTAGGCCCTGAAGGAGGCGAAAATGGCGGACAATTACTTGCTGTTGGAACCCCTGAGGAAGTAGCAAAAAACCAAAAATCGATCACGGCTCATTATCTAAAAGACAAATTGAAAAATAAATAGAACTTTATTCGGTTAATGTATCGGTAGTTTCATCCTCTGATGCGCGTTTCAACAATACATCGGGTAATGATTTTTTGGCTTTCGCTCCCATCTTTTTTAGACTTTCAACTCGATTGATCAAGTTTCCGGATCCTTCCGATAATTTGTTCATGGCGCCACTGTATTCGATTTTTGCCTCATCCATACGTTTTCCAACTTTGATTAAATCGGTTACTAGGCCTTCAAATTTATCGTACAAAGCGCCTGCTTGACGGGCAATTTCAATTGCGTTTTCTTGTTGTTTTTGATTGGTCCACATGCTGTCTATCGTTCGCAAAGTAGCTAATAACGTAGAGGGTGTTACAATGATGATGTTCTTTTCAAAGGCTTTGTTGTATAGTGTATTGTCTTCGTTGAGCGCTGTTGCGAATGCGGATTCGATTGGAACAAAAAGCAAAACAAAATCAGGACTATCCATTTGATACAAATCATGGTAGTTTTTACTTCCCAATTGCTCAACATGTCGTTTTAAAGCATTTACATGCTCTTTCAAATGTTGTGCTTTTTCACTTTCCTCTTCCGAGTTGACATAGCGTTCGTAAGCGGTTAAGGTTACTTTTGAGTCGACAATCATTTTTTTACCATCCGGCAAATGAATGACGACATCCGGAAAAACTTTGTTTCCATCTTCGTCTTCGTGACCTTGTTGTACAAAGTATTCTCTATCTTTTTCTAAACCTGATTTTTCAAGAACACGTTCCAAGATTAATTCACCCCAATTTCCTTGCATTTTGCTATCGCCTTTTAATGCTTTGGTCAGGTTGATGGTTTCCTTACTCATCTGCTCATTCATTTCCTTTAAGCCAATTATTTGTTGGCGAAGTGCGGCATGATAATCAATACTCTCTTTGTGGGTGTCTTCTACTTTTTTCTCAAACAATTGGATTTTGTCTTGCAAAGGAGCCAAGATGGTTTTGATGTTTTCTTTGTTTTGTTCGGTGAATTTTGTTGTTTTTTCGTCTAATATCTTATTGGCTAAATTCTCAAATTCCTTCGTGAACTTTTCCTGAAGTTGTTCTACTTCTTGCTTCTGTTCTTTATTGCGCTCCCACAGATTGTCAAAATCGGCTTCTTTTTTTGATAAATGGATGGTCAACGCTTCTTTTTCATTTCGAATTTGTTCTTTTTCAATTTGCAATTTTTCAATGCTGCTCTCTCTTTGAGTTAATTGCAAGCGCAATCCATTCAATTTTTCTTCCAAAGCAGCTCCTTCCGATTTTGCTTGGGCAGAAAAAAGCAATTTTCCAAGATAAATACCAATGGCCAGTGCCATGACAAACGCAATAAGAAAAGAGAAAAGAGTGCTCATAAATTTTGAAAATTAAAAAAGTAAATGTAGTAAATTTTCACGCTTTTTTTCGTCAGATAAAATGTATTTTTGCACAAATTTAAAGCATGAACCATCGGCATTTTAAATTATACAAACCCTATGGGTACCTAAGTCAGTTTGTATATGAGTTGAAGCGAAATAAAAAATTATTGGGAGAATTGTATGATTTTCCATCCAAAACAATGGCGATCGGTCGACTCGATGAAGATTCGGAGGGGTTGTTGTTGCTTACTACCGATGGCATGATGAGTGAATTGGTTCGTAGTAAAAAAGTTGAAAAAGAATACTATGTTCAGTTGGATGGGATCATTACACAAGAAGCCATAGATCAATTGAAAGAAGGAGTTTTAATTGGACATAATGGAAAAAAATACCTCACCAAAAAATGCCAAGCAGCTCTTTTGAGTAATACGCCTACCTTTCCTGAACGAGGTAAAAAAATACGCGATGAGCGCCATGGACCTACCTCTTGGATGACGATAACAATCAACGAAGGTAAATTTAGGCAGGTGCGAAAAATGACTTCTGCAGTGGGTTTTCCTACCCTTCGATTGGTGCGCATTCGTGTGGGAGATGTATTCTTAAATGATATGCAATCGGGAGAAGTAGTAGAAATGGAGGCTTTTTTTAAATAAGAGATCAATACATAAAAATTATACCGCATGTTGAATATTGTACTAGTAGAACCAGAAATACCTAATAACACCGGAAACATCGGACGACTTTGTGTAGGAACACAGAGTCGATTGCATCTGATTCATCCTTTCGGATTTGAAATCACAGATAAAAACTTGAAGCGTTCTGGACTCGATTATTGGGTGCATCTCGAATGGTTTCAATATCAGAATGTCCAAGAATGGGTAGAACAAATTCCGGATTCTTCTCGTGTGTTTTTAATGAGTTCACATGCTGCCACGTCGTATTTGGAAGCTCAATTTCAAGAGGGCGACTGGTTGGTTTTCGGAAAAGAATCGGTTGGTTTAAGTCAGGAAGTCTTGGAGTTATTTAGCAATCATTTGACTATTCCCATGTCACCTTTGATAAGAAGTTATAACATTGCGAACTCAGTAGCATTTGTCGTAGGAGAAGCCAAAAGACAAATCAGCCTGAAATAACAAACTTTCCATGATTCACATCAAATGTGATGGTCGGATCATCAAATAAAGTAGCAAAAACCCCTTTCGAAATCAAATTGCAAGGTTCGTCTTGTACCACAGTAGCTGCAGTCATGACGATCATTTCATCGGCAATCTGAATGGCCATGTCAATGTCATGCGTAGAAAACAGGATGCATTTTTGGGTGTCTTGTGAAAGTTTTTTTAATAACTTCAATAAAGAAACTTTGTGTAATAAATCCAAATGGGTTGTCGGCTCGTCCAAAATAATCAGCGGAGTATCTTGAGCCAATGCTCGCGCAATCAAAACCCTTTGGAGTTGTCCATCACTTATTTCGTGGTGTTTTTTGTCGCGAAGATCCGACACTTGGGTTTGCTGCATCGCCCACTCAATTACTTCTGTATCTTTTTCAGATAACCTACCAATCCAATCAGTATAAGGCTGTCTTCCTAAAGCCACCAATTCAAACACATTCAAGTTGCTGGAAGGCAATTGCTCGGTTAACACCAAACTTATTTGTTTTGACAGGGCCGCCGAATCCAATAGTGTGATGGGTTGGTTGTTCAAAGCTACTTCTCCAGAAATTGGACTTTGGATTCCAGTAATGGTTCGTAACAAGGTCGATTTTCCTATTCCGTTGGCTCCAATTAAAGCAATTAGTTTTCCTTCGTCAAGTTTCAAATTCAAATCAGATGCAATTCGTAACACCTCATTTTTAGTAGGGTATCCAATGCATAGATTAGAAGTAGAAAGTACTGTTTTTGAACTCATAGGAAATAGTTGTCAGATGCAAATTTCATAATAATTAATCACATAACTACTATCTCAGAGTTGATTTATTGCATCCATGGAAGTCAAGCTGCAGTTGTTTCCATGGTGCAACGTTATGAATTTCAAAAAATCGGTTCCTAAAACCGGATAAAAATTATTAAATTCGTAAATTGCAACACTAAATTTGAATAATAAATACAAATGGAACCACAAATACCTTATATTCCTAATAATAAAGTAAGAATTGTCACAGCTGCCTCTCTTTTTGATGGGCATGATGCTGCGATCAATATCATGCGAAGAATCATACAAGCAACGGGTGTGGAAGTGATTCATTTGGGTCATGATAGAAGTGTGGAAGAGGTAGTCAATACCGCCATTCAAGAAGACGCAAATGCGATTGCTATGACCTCTTATCAAGGTGGCCACAACGAGTATTTTAAATACATGTATGATTTATTGAAGGAGAAAGGGGCCGGACATATAAAAATTTTTGGCGGCGGCGGTGGTGTTATTCTTCCGGAAGAGATTGCCGAGTTACAAGCCTACGGAATCACCCGGATTTATTCGCCAGACGATGGAAGAGCGATGGGATTGCAAGGTATGATCAATGATTTAGTGCAGCAATCAGATTATCCAATTGGTAATCAATTGACTGATGAATTAGAACAAATTGAAAAGAAAAACCCAACAGCTATCGCCCGATTGATTTCGGCAGCAGAGAATTTTCCTGAAATTGCAAAACCAGCTTTTGATCAAATTCATACTTGGAATGAAACCAATAAAATACCAGTTCTTGGAATTACAGGAACGGGTGGGGCCGGAAAGTCATCGTTGGTAGACGAATTGGTTCGAAGATTTTTGACTGATTTTCCAGAAAAAACCATCGGATTGATATCTGTGGATCCATCCAAAAGAAAAACAGGTGGCGCATTATTGGGCGACCGAATCCGAATGAATGCTATTAACAACCCACGTGTGTACATGCGTTCTTTGGCTACAAGACAATCCAATTTAGCTTTGTCAAAATACGTTGCTGAAGCGATACAAGTTTTAAAAGCAGCTAAATATGATTTGATCATACTTGAAACTTCGGGAATCGGACAATCAGATACAGAAATCATGGATCATTCCGATGTGTCTTTATATGTGATGACTCCTGAATTTGGTGCTGCCACCCAACTCGAAAAAATAGACATGCTCGATTTTGCTGATATGGTTGCCATCAATAAATTTGACAAGCGTGGTGCTTTGGATGCACTTAGAGACGTAAAAAAACAATACCAACGCAATCATAATTTATGGGATGCCGATTTGGACACGATGCCTGTAATTGGTACAATTGCATCGCAATTCAATGATCCAGGAATGAATGTGTTGTATAAAAAAGTAATGGATATTGTTGTGGATCGAACGCAAGCCGATTTACGTTCTACCGTAATTGCTTCTCGTGAAATGAGTGAGAAAATTTTTGTCATTCCTCCACATAGAACCCGTTATTTATCTGAAATTTCAGAAAACAATCGAAAATACGATGCTACTGCAATGACTCAAGTAGAAGTGGCTCAAAAATTATACGGAATTTATAAGACTTTGGAATCGGTTGTTGGAGAAAAACCCGCGCTTTCAAAAATTGGAATCGAACAAGATGCGGCCCATTTTTCAAAAGCCGAATCAACTTCTTTTGTTTCCTTGCTTATTGCCGAATTTGATCGAGTAAAAATGAATTTAGATCCCTATAATTGGGAAATAATAATAGGATGGGAGCAAAAAGTGAATACCTATAAAAATCCAATTTACAGTTTCAAAGTAAGAGACAAAGAAATTAAAATTGCTACCCATACCACTTCACTTTCCCAAACCGAAATTCCAAAAGTAGCTTTGCCTAAATACAAAGCTTGGGGTGATATTTTGCAATGGAATCTTCAAGAAAATGTACCTGGTGAATTTCCGTTTACATCTGGATTGTATCCGTTTAAACGAGAAGGAGAAGATCCATCTCGAATGTTTGCAGGAGAAGGTGGCCCCGAACGAACCAACAAACGTTTTCATTATGTAAGTGCTGGATTGCCAGCCAAACGCCTTTCTACGGCTTTTGATAGTGTTACTTTGTATGGAAATGACCCCGATTTGCGTCCGGATATTTACGGAAAAATTGGAAATGCTGGGGTTTCAATATGTTGCTTAGATGATGCTAAAAAATTGTATTCAGGATTTGATTTAACCCACGCGTTGACCTCTGTTTCGATGACTATAAACGGACCTGCGCCGATGTTGCTTGGCTTTTTTATGAATGCAGCCATCGATCAGAATTGTGAGAAATACATCATTGAAAACAAGCTTCAAGCAGAAGTTGAAGCTAAAATCAACGCCATTTTTTCTAAAAAAAGAATTGAAAGACCACGTTATCATGGAGATTTACCCGAAGGGAATAACGGACTTGGATTAATGTTGTTGGGTGTTACTGGTGATGAGGTACTGCCTTCAGAAATATACAATCAAATAAAAATGACCACCTTGTCTCAGGTGAGAGGAACCGTGCAAGCTGATATTTTAAAAGAAGATCAAGCTCAAAATACGTGTATCTTTTCTACAGAGTTTGCTTTGCGATTAATGGGGGATGTACAAGAGTATTTTATTGAAAAAAATGTTCGAAACTTTTATTCGGTTTCTATCTCAGGCTACCATATTGCAGAGGCAGGGGCTAATCCGATTACGCAATTAGCATTTACACTTGCCAACGGATTTACGTATGTAGAATATTATTTAAGTAGAGGAATGAACATCAATGAGTTTGGACCTAATCTTTCATTCTTTTTCTCAAACGGAATTGATCCAGAGTATGCCGTTATCGGACGTGTTGCCAGAAAAATTTGGGCCAAAGCCATGAAACATAAATACGGAGCCAATGAGCGAGCTCAAATGTTGAAATATCATATTCAAACGTCTGGGCGTTCGTTGCATGCGCAAGAAATAGATTTTAACGATATCCGTACGACATTGCAAGCACTTTACGCTATTTATGACAACTGTAACTCATTGCATACCAATGCATACGATGAAGCAATTACAACTCCAACCGAAGAATCGGTTCGACGCGCAATGGCAATTCAATTGATCATAAACAAAGAATTAGGTTTGGCCAAAAATGAAAACCCAATCCAAGGTTCGTTTATTATTGAAGAGTTAACAGATTTAGTGGAAGAAGCCGTTTTACAAGAATTTGATAGAATAACGGAACGCGGCGGAGTCCTTGGAGCGATGGAAACCATGTACCAACGAAGTAAAATTCAAGAGGAAAGTTTGTATTATGAAACTTTGAAACATACAGGGGAGTTTCCAATCATTGGGGTGAATACCTTTTTGAGTAGTAAAGGATCGCCAACAGTATTACCTGCAGAAGTGATCCGTGCCACAGAAGAGGAAAAACAAGTGCAAATAAAAACACTTCAAAATCTTCATGTTGCCAATGCCGAACAAGTGAAACAACAAATAGAAAATTTACAATCAGCAGCCATTCAAAACCAAAACATCTTTGAGGTGTTGATGACAGCTACGAAATATTGTACACTTGGTCAAATCACTTCGGGCTTGTTTGAAGTGGGTGGTCAGTACCGCAGAAACATGTAATTATTATTGAGTAATTTGATACAAAACCTTTCAGAAATGGAAGGTTTTTTTATTTTTGCACCATGAATCCACAAATTAGAACCTTCCCCGAAACAAAATGCGTAGGAAAGAAACTGACTTTTTCGTATGCCGATTATCGTGCTTTCGAATTATGGAGTAGTTTTATGCCACGACGAAATGAAATTCAGAACAAGCTTAGTTCCAATCTTTTCAACGTTCAAATAAATCCAGAAAATTTCAGTTTTGGACCTCATGAATTGTTTGATAAATGGGCCGTAGCTCCCGTAGCAAATTTTGATTTTGTACCCAATGACTTTGAAACTTTAGTCATTGAAGAAGGGTTGTATGCTGTTTTTCTTTATAAAGGCGATGTATCTACGGTTGCGCAGTTTTTTAATCAGATTTATACAGTTTGGCTTCCCAACTCAGGTTATCAATTGGATAATCGTCCTCAATTTGAACTATTAGGAGAAAAATACAAAAACAATGATCCAAATTCGGAAGAAGAAATTTGGATTCCGATAAAGAAATAATTTTAATTATTCACCTGTTACATAGTACCAAACATCCCCTTCTCTTTTAAAAGTGGAATGTTCATGATGCGTTTGTGCCTTCATTTCTGAATCTAGAAAATAGGCCTTAAAAGTGACGGTAGTTTCAGTTGACGCGAGTACTTCAAGTCGTAACCATTTGTTATCTTGACTCCAAGTTAAGATCTCTTCCTTAGAAAATAGTTTCCGAGTCGAAAGGTGTGTAGTTGCTATCAAATAATCTGCATTTTGAATAACATAGGCAGTGTAACGGGACCGCATCAAAGCAACTGCTGAGGGTGCTTTCTGAATACCATTGATGTACAATGAACAGCATTCTCCAAATGGTATGTTGCTGCCGCAATAGCATGGATTAGTTTGCATTTGGATTTTTTATTGACTACTTAGAGATCTTATTTTTTCTTGATAAATTGCTCTGCATATTTCTTACCATCTGCTGTTTGTATCGATAGGATATACATTCCATTAGACAACTCAGACACGCTAAAGGTGTTGTTTGTTAAAGTTACATTTTTCACTAATTTTCCATCCGTTGAAATGATGCTCAATTTCACCACGGATAGATTGTCTATGTTGGAAAGCGTAATTAAGTCAGAAGCTGGATTTGGAGATAAAACAAATTTTGATCCCGAAACCTCATCTACTTTCATCGGACTTGACGCTTCCGTTACAGTCAACATTTGATTGATGGTTGGGTTGTATATAACATCAACAACTCCTGATGGCCAAATTATTTTTACTTGCGAAATCGCTGTTGAGGTTCCGATGCCAAAATGCGCGTTAAGTGAACTCATGTATTTAAATCCTTCACCACTTCGGATGTCTCTAATTTGTTTGCCCCAAGCTCCATAGATTTCCACTCTTGCTCCAATTCCGTTGCTGTTGCTTTGAATTCCTTTTAACGTAACTTTTATCCAATTGTTCCCATTTGGAATTGCATATCGGATATTACTACCATTAAGTATATCTAAAAAACCATCATTATTTAAGTCGCCGACAGCTCCTACACTGATACCAGAATAGGGAACAGGTGCAAACGTACTGTTTCCTTGGTTGAACATGATCTTATTTCCGCCACCCAAGACATCCACAAAACCATTGTTGTCAAAATCATAGGCAATGTTGTCAATGTTTGTTGAGGTATTGGTATCCCAACCCGAACCTGCGGTAATATTTGAAAACGCTTCTTCGGTTGTGTTAGTAGTGTCCAGGTTGTTTCTAAAATATTTATGCAATCCTGTACTTGCTGTAATGATCACATCCATGTCTCCATCGTTGTCATAATCTGCGATGGCAGATGACCAGGTTTGGATTGGTGTTACATTAATTTGGGCAATGGCCGAAATGTCAGTATAGACTCCATTACCATCATTGCGATGAAGTTCACAAGGGGGTCCAGAACATTTTGACACAAATACATCTGAATCGCCATCATTATCAAAGTCAGTGAATAATGTTGCGTAATTACCTCCAATGGTACCAAATGTCATGGCACCCGCAGTAACGGTCGATTGATAAAAAGTTAAATTGTTTGAGCTGTTATTCAGGTAATAGCAGTTAGGGGCAATATCATGGCATGAAAAAACATCTAAGATACCGTCATTGTTTAAGTCGGCAAAATTAGTTCTTTGACAAAAAATATAATCTCCAGGTGTGTAATTGGAATAGGCAGTTCCTGTGCTGTTGGATCTCCACACAGACAAACCATCACCGCTTCCTAATACCAAATCATTGTAACCGTCTTTGTTGCAATCTCCTGCCGCCATACTCCATGTAGGCATTTTGCTTGTTCCTGTAATTGGAAAATCTGTTACGCTGAATGTACCAGCAGTTCCTTGATAATGAATACGTAAATTATTGGCACTTACTCCAGCCACATCATCTTTTCCATCCCCATTCATATCCGCTACACAAAGGTTGTAACTACTATTAATGGTTCCGATATTTTGAATGGTATAGGTTATAGGTGCAGTTGGAGGCACTACTACAGGAGCTTCTATTAGATTAAATGTAAATCCGGTTGCAGTCCATCGGTTGTCCCATGCAATCAGATAAGTTGTATTTGCCGTAACATTAAAAGTAACCACAGATGAATAATTGGCTCCAGAATCATCATCTCCGGCCAAACAAACTAGATTTGAACAAGGTCCCGAATAAATGTGTACGCGCGTATCAATTCGTGGGGTATTTTGAACAATGTCCGTTGTGATTGTAACTGTGTGATCATTGGTAGGAGTATACGCATACCATTCGCCAGCAGGGGTAGTTGTAACCGATCCGTTTGTGGTACAAACAGGAGTGGGAACTTGTGTTCCATTTACTGCAGCAACCACAAAAGATCCAGCGCTTGTAATTGGCAAAGCACCTGCGCACGTGTCTTGTGCATAGGCATTAATTCCTACAATATGTAGCAGGATAACCAGTAGTGTAAATTTTTTCATAGTGTGAAAATAAGATGGTTTTACTTATGTATTATTGACAAGGTTGTAATGTGTTGATCCATTGTTGCAAGAGGTTTACACCTTCTGTATGAATGACTGTTCGACCGTGAAGCGGCATTCTGAAATTTTCATTTGTTGTATTCAATCGGTAGTACAGCATAGATCTGTTGACATTTCCCGGACTAATAATTTTACTTAAAGCAGGAGGGAAGTCTTGCATGTCTTGGGTGTCCACGCATATCCCCAAATTTGCGCGTCCGTTTTGAATGTCACCCGATTCTGTAAATGAAAAACGCATTGGTCGGTAATCACAATGTCTGTTGTCTTGATGACAATGCGCACAATTGATGTCAAGATAGGATCGCACTCTTTTTTCTAAAGGTTTTGACGCATCTTTATAATCAATTGCCGTATTTGCTTCAGAAGGTAAACTGAAATTATTTTGCAAGATCCCTTTTTCGATCCATTTGGTTAGTTGATTTTTCGTTTCATTGCCGTAATTATATTCAAAGTTCAGATTTTGTGGTTTGATACCAATTGGAATATAGGTATCGACTTCAACATTGTTTACCATTTGTTTTGATTTGTGGCAAATGATACATTGCACAACATTGGGAATTCGGTAATTTGGTACACTTTGCAAGATGTTGTTTTCATCTTTGTAATCAATGCTAACATTGCTGCCATTCATGTCTAAGTAGGCTTCCGTTTGATCGTTGTTCCAAACGTATTCGGCAAAAATCCAACCATCTGCTTTTCGGATCATCAAGCGTGTTTCGATGATTTTTGTTGTATTCAAAGGCTGTACTTTTTCATAATAGAAAGTCTTGATAATGGCCGATCCTACGGGTAGTTGTAGAACTTTTCCATCTCCATCATACGTTGCTTTCATTCCTTTCGGAATCCAAACAAATCTTTTTTTATGAGCATAATCTGTAAATAGGGAAGAAGCAGGTTCGTAGGGAAGCACATCCGATTCTGGAACCTGATTTTTCATATCTCCAACAAAAAAATGGTAGTCCGATAATTTGGGATAAGGAACGGTCGATAAATTTACCGTAACGGGAGAAAGGACAGTGTATTCGTCATCGTTGTCCGAACAGGAGATGAAGAGTATAGTTGAAATAGCTAAAAAGAAAAATTTAACGTATTTATTGAACATAGGGTTTGTTTTTTATAAAGTAAAAACAAATATAACTTTTTTCAATAAAAATAAGTAAGAAATTGTGATCAAAGATTTGATTTTCAATTCGGGAGAAACGTTATACTAGTTTTGACGCTCAAAAAAAAGCTACTAATTTGAAAGAAATACAGTGTTGTAGCTACCTGATTTAAGAATTTTCAGCGTTGAATTTCTTAACAATGGCTTTTAATTTTTCGGCACGTGCTTGTTTTTTGGCTTTTACTTTATCTTGTTCTTTGTGCAGTTTGTCGTTGTGAATTTTGATGTTACGTTCGTTATTTCTTCCCATATTATTCTGCTTTATCCAATTTTAAATAACCAATGTGAAGGGTGTCTTCAGGTAATTGCTTCGTGTTGTTACTAATTTGTATCGAATACTGTTGTTTGTAGATTTCAGGTAAAATGTCTTTTACCGCAAAGGCATCATCCACATCGATTCCGAATTTATCATCAATGTGCGAAACAGCACCTTCAAATCCGCAGTGTTTATAAAAAGTAGTTGCTCGAGCTTTTTTGGATGCCAATCCAAGTGTTTCAGCAACGGTTAACATTTTGTAATGATATTCTTCAAATTCACCGACTTTGTATCCGCCAAGGTTGATGAAAAACAAATCAAGTTCAGAAGGATGCTCCTTTTTTTTCTCCACTATCGAAAGGGTATGTCCATCCACTTGGGTAATTTCGCGCCATGCATCAATATGGATTTTTCCTTTGGCTTCTGGCCAAAATTTCTTCATGGCCGGAATCAATTCTTTGAGCGAACTACCGATTCCAAAAAAAATATCGTGTTGCTCTGTGAACCGTCCTTCTGGACGACAACCGAGCATGATCATATATAATTTCACTTCGTTTTCCATGGGTTAAAAATACAATTTTTTATCGAATAAAAAGTTTGGCACAAGTATTGGTATTCCCTATCTGTTAATTAATGAATACCGACGTATTCTTTCTAAAAATTTTATGATGAAAAAACTAGCCTTACTCTTAGTCCTTATCGGATTTGTTTCTTTACAAAGTTGTACTGTGAATGAAAATTCGGTTGATAACGATACCATCAGTGAAGTATTTGAATTGCGAAACGTAAATTTTTCATACAATTCCATTGACGGTTACACGATCTATCGAACGTTTAGTCCTCAAATTTATGCTTCAGATGTTATTTTGATCTACAGAATGGCCGGTACAATCGATGCAAATACTCCTATTTGGCAACAAATTCCACGAACCTTGTATTTGCCACAAGGTGAATTGGATTATGATTTTGATTTCAGCAAGGAAGATTTCACTATTTATGCGGGCGGAACCTATGATTTAGCAACCACACCTTCTTACATCACTAACGAAACCTTCAGAATTGTCATCGTCCCAGGTTATTTTTCAAATAAAATGGCACATAAAGTGGATTTGTCCGATTACAGTGCAGTGGTTAAAGCATTTAATATAGATGACAAAAACATCAAGCAGTTGCATTAATTTTTTTGTTAATCCATTAAAAGTCGCATCAAGCGGCTTTTTTTATGCGTTTTTAGTAGTGTCTAATAGTGGTTTTTAATCCTAAAAGCTATGACTCTTTGGTCTTTTGAAGGGAAACTAGGATGCCAATACCCAATGCAACAGCAATAAATGCCAAAGAAGCCCATTCCGGAAGATGCAGGTAATCATGTGCCAACATTTTTATGCCGACAAATGTTAAAATGGCAATCAAACTGTATTCTAAATAACTGAAACGTTCCAGCATATTAGCCAAGAAAAAGTACATAGAACGTAATCCTAAAATGGCAAAAATATTTGAACTAAATACAATAAATGGATCGGCCGTAATGGCTAAAATAGCGGGTACACTATCCAAGGCAAACAACATATCCATTACTTCTATCACTAACAATGCTACAAACAAAGGAGTGGCGTGTTTTACCCCGTTGATCTTTGTGAAAAAATGTTCTTTTTCAGTGTGACTAGTTACCGGAATAATTCGATTGATGGTTCTATAAACGATCGATTTTTTTGGTTCAAATTCTTCATCGTCGTCATTGCTAAAGAGCATTTTGGCAGCAGTAAACAATAAAAATCCACCAAAAATATAAGTCATCCAACTTACCTTGTTGATTAAAACCACGCCAAAAGAAATCATGAGTCCTCTAAAAATAATGGCGCCAATAATTCCCCAAAATAAAACCCTGTGCTGGTATTTCTGAGGTATTTTGAACGACGCAAAAATCACGGCAATGATGAAAATATTATCAACGCTTAGTGAAAGTTCTATCAAGTAACCTGTAATAAACTTCATGCTGGCTTCGATAGGCTTTAACTGTGTCGGATTGTTTACAAGTGCATTTTGGTATAAAAAATACATTACTCCAGAAAACAAAAAGGCACACGCAACCCAAACGGCCGTCCACTTTCCAGCTTCTTTTGCACTAATGATGTGGGGCGTTTTATTGAAAATTCCCAAATCAAGTGCTAGGAATAA
>JAGNYR010000097.1 GCA_017984835.1 Flavobacterium sp.
TGCTTTAGAGGGTAACACGGCTATTACAGTTGTCGTTAATGGAAAAGAAATTGCTGTAGCTGCAAATGCTGTCGTTACGGTTTAAACAAAAAATGATAAAAAACCCTTTTAGAGTATAATTCTAGAAAGGTTTTTAATTCTAACATAATGAAAAAAGTAGTGCTATTTATCGTTTTGCTATCCATGCAAATACATGCCCAAAGTCCTCAAGCGAGTTCGGGCAAAGTACAACGCATTGAAAACTTCAAATCCAACTTTGTTGATTCCAGAAATATCGATGTCTGGTTGCCAGAGGGGTATTCTGAAACTCAACAATATGCTGTCTTGTATATGCACGATGGGCAAATGTTGTATGATGCTTCCACGACTTGGAACAAGCAATCTTGGGAAGTAGATGAAGTTGCCGGAAAGTTGATATCAGAAGGCAAGACCAAAAAATTCATCGTTGTTGGCATTTGGAATAATAGCCAAAAACGCCATCCCGAATATTTTCCGCAAAAGCCATTTGAAAGTTTAAATCAAACACAAAAAGACACGATAACGGCGCAATTACAAAAAGCAGGAAGAACAAAAGAAATCTTCCAACCGATCTCCGATTTGTATTTAAAATTCTTGGTAACCGAATTAAAACCTTACATAGACAGCCATTTTGCTACTTTAAATAACAAAGAAAATACTCTTATTGCTGGATCCAGTATGGGCGGATTGATTTCCATGTATGCCATTTGCGAGTATCCAGAAGTTTTTGGCGGTGCTGCTTGTATTTCAACCCATTGGCCTGGAACATTTTCCTCGGAAAATAATCCTATTCCAAACGCCTTTATCCAGTATATGGAGTCTCATTTACCCAATCCGAAAACGCATTTCCTCTATTTTGATTATGGCAACAAAACTCTAGATGCTTTGTATCCTGATCTACAGAAAAAAGTAGATGCTCTTATGCAGAAAAAAGGTTTTACCAACGCCAATTGGTCTACCCAATTTTTTGATGGAAAAGACCATTCTGAAAAATCATGGGCAGAACGATTCCATATTCCTTTGCAATTTTTATTAAAAAAATAAATTTTACTTCTATGAAAAAATTACTCTTTTTATTACTGACCACAAGTTTTGCATTCGCTCAAATCGATCGAGTGGAACCGCCGTTTTGGTATGCTGATATGAATTTATCGGAGGTGCAGATTATGTTCTACGGAAAAAATATTGCTCAAAACGAGGTGACAGTTTCGAACGGAGTCGTGATAAAAACGATACAAAAAACAGAAAATCCCAACTATCTTTTTGTAACGATTGACACCAAAAATCAACCGGCTCAAGAGCTTGTTTTTTCGTTTTCCAAAAATAAAAAAGTAGCCTTTACAAAGCCCTACAGCTTGAAATTAAGAAGAGAAAACTCTCGCTTTCGCAAAGGATTTGACAGCTCAGACATGGTTTATTTGTTGATGCCCGATCGTTTTGCAAACGGCAACCCGAATAATGACAGCACCAAAGAAACCATTGAAAAAGCCAATCGTGCTAATAAAGACGGTCGTCACGGTGGAGATATCGAAGGTATCATTAACCATTTAGATTACATCAAGTCTTTGGGAGCTACTGCCATTTGGCCTACTCCACTTTGTGAGGACAATGACGAAAGAGGTTCGTACCATACTTACGGTCAATCCGATGTGTACAAAATCGATTCTCGTTTTGGAACCAATGAAGATTATGTTCGTTTGAGTGCCGAATTGCACCAACGCGGCATGAAAAATATTATGGATTATGTGACGAATCATTGGGGTTATAAACATTGGATGATGAGTGATTTACCAACTTACGATTGGATTCACCAATTTCCAGGTTTTAAGCAAACCAATTATAGAATGACATCTCAATTTGATCCCAATGCATCCAAAACAGATGCTGCCATGTGCATGGACGGATGGTTTGTCAAATCCATGCCCGATTTAAATCAGTCAAATCCATTAGTATTAAATTACCTGATTCAAAATGCCATTTGGTGGATTGAATATGCCGACTTAGACGGCTTTAGAGTCGACACCTATTCCTATTGCGATAAGAAAGGTATTGCAACTTGGACTAAAGCTATTACCGACGAATACCCGCATTTTAATATTGTGGGAGAAGTGTGGATGCACGATCAAGCGCAAATGGCTTATTGGCAGAAAGACAGTAAAATTGGAGCGATCCAAAGCTACAATTCCAACCTGCCTTCGGTGATGGATTTTACCTTACATGATGCTATTAACGGAGGGGTTTTTAACGAAAGTAAAGCCAATTGGGACAAAGGAATCATCAAAGTTTATGAAAATTTTACCAATGATTTCTTGTATCCAAACACCAATAATCTTTTGGTATTTGCCGAAAATCATGACACGAATCGTTTTAACCAAATCTACCAAGGCGATTTCAAAAAATACCAAATGGCTATGAGTTTGGTAGCTACCATTCGTGGTATTCCACAGTTGTATTATGGTTCAGAAATTGGAATGAAAGGCGATAAAAATGTGGGAGATGGCGATATCCGTCACGATTTCCCTGGCGGGTGGAAAGGCGATTCCAACGATGCTTTTTCTGCGGCAGGCAGAACCAAAGAACAACAGCAGTACTTTGATTTTACGGCGCAATTATTCAACTGGAGAAAAGGAAAATCAGTGATTCATACAGGAAAAACGACCCATTATGCTCCTGAAAACAATGTCTACACTTATTTTAGATACAATGATACTGAAAGTGTTATGGTGTTACTAAACAATTCGGATGAAAAACAAGAAGTAAACGTTTCTCGTTTTAAAGAAAACATCCAACACTATACAACTGGAAAAGACGTGATTACTGGACAAACAATTAACATTAAAAACAACATTAATATTGAGGCAAAATCAGCTTTGATATTGGAACTTAAATAATGAACACTATGAAAAAAAACATTGTATTAGTC
>JAGNYR010000022.1 GCA_017984835.1 Flavobacterium sp.
TTGTATTGTGCTTCCAGTTTACTTTCGTCGATGCTGAAATAATTTTTTGTCTCGCTGCAACTTGATATAAATAGGGCTAATACTATGAATGATAAAAGATTATGATTTTTCATTTGAATGAGATTGAAATATAAGTACAAATATATTTATTATGTCATTAAATTCTTGCAAAAAAATAAAAAGATTGTATATTTGCAACGGCAAGTCCTACACGACCAGCTCCTGCAAAATCCTCCAGGATGGGAACATAGCAAAGGTATGTGGTTGTAGCGGTGCGATGTAGGTCGCTTGCCATTTTTATCTTCCTCAACAGGAAGATTTTTTTTTGCCTTCTATCGACTTATGTTGCTTTTTATCTCTTTTGTATCGACAAAGTTTTTATCTTTACTTTTTAATTTATTTTGTCATGAAATTTCACCCTATTGTTCCCATGATTTGGACCAAAGAACTTCAAGCAACCATTGATTTTTATTGTGATGTTTTGGGTTTTACATGTGGTAATTACAGTGAAGAGTGGGGTTGGGCAGCCATTCATAAAGATGAATGTGAATTGATGGTGGCTCGACCAAATGAACACACCCCTTTTGAAACTCCTTATTTTTCGGGTACTTTTTACATCAAGACAGATGATGTAGATGCACTTTGGAATGCAATTAAAGACAAAGTTAAAATAGCTTATGAAATTGAAAATTTTGATTGGAACATGCGTGAATTTGCAATCTATGACAACAATAGTTATATGATTCAGTTTGGGCAAGATCTATTAAAATAAATATTAAAATTTAGATTCAACATATGAAAAAAGTGGTATTAATCACCGGAGGGTCGTCTGGAATTGGTAAAGCGATCGGAATGTACCTGCTAACCAAAGAGTATGAAGTTTTTGGAACCAGTAGAAATCCCGATCAAGTATTAGATGCTTCTTTTCCGTTGTTGCCAATGGATGTTCGATCCATTGAATCTATCCAGCAAACGATTCAAACGATTGTTGAAAAAACCGGTAGATTGGATGTGTTGATTAACAATGCAGGTGTGGGTATAACCGGTCCAATTGAGGAAATTCCAACAGCAGAAATAAAAAACAACTTCGACATTAATCTTTTCGGACCTATCGAAGTAATGAAAGCTGCTTTGCCGATTATGCGTAAACAACATTCTGGTTTGATCATCAACATTACTTCCATTGCGGGTTATATGGGATTGCCTTATCGTGGAATTTATTCCTCGTCTAAAGGTGCACTCGAATTGATTACCGAAGCTTTACGAATGGAAGTAAAATCTTTTGGAATCCATATTACAAATGTGGCGCCGGGTGATTTTGCAACCAATATTGCTGCGGGTAGGTACCACGCACCTGTTGTGGCAGGTTCTGCCTATGAGTTGCCTTATGGATCCACTCTGAATGAAATGAACACTCATGTGGATGCTGGGAATGATCCTAGCGAAATGGCTCGTGCCATTCACAAGATAATTGAAACCAAACATCCGAAAGTTCATTATAAAGTGGGTGCATTTATGCAAAAATTTTCCATTGTATTAAAGCGCATCCTGCCTGATACGATGTATGAAAAAATGCTGATGAACCATTATAAATTGAAGTAAACGATTTGCTTCATTCTTTCATTATCAGTTGTTAGGATGGTATGAAATTGTAACTTTGTGATTGCGTGAAGGATTGCAGTGAAAATCCTTTTACGAAACGAAGTGGAGTAAAAGATTGCAACGAAAAGCCTGACCCAATGGGGGCACGCCCAAAAAATAATTAATAACATTTAAATCAAATAGTATGAAATTTTTTATTGATACAGCCAATTTGAACGAGATCAAAGAAGCACAATCGTTAGGAATTCTTGACGGAGTAACGACGAATCCGTCTTTGATGGCTAAAGAAGGAATTACGGGAAAAGACAATATTTTAAAACATTATGTTGCTATTTGTTCGATTGTTGAGGGTGAAGTAAGTGCAGAAGTGAATGCAATTGATTATGACGGAATGGTAAAGGAAGGCGAGGAGCTTGCTGAATTGCATGATCAAATTGTGGTAAAATTACCGATGACGAAAGAAGGGATCAAAGCGTGTAAATATTTTTCGGACCGAGGGATAAAAACGAATGTAACTTTGGTTTTTTCTGCCGGACAAGCATTGTTGGCGGCTAAAGCGGGAGCTACTTTTGTTTCTCCGTTTGTAGGTCGTTTGGATGATATTTCAACAGACGGATTGAATCTGATTCAAGAAATTAGAGAGATTTATGATAATTATGGTTTTGAGACACAAATATTAGCAGCGTCTGTTCGTCACACGATGCATGTTGTAAATTGTGCTAAAATTGGTGCCGATGTGATGACGGGTCCGTTATCGGCTATTTTAGGATTGTTAAAACATCCGTTGACCGATATTGGTTTGGCGCAGTTTATTGCCGATTACGAAAAAGGAAACAAATGATAGATATTAACATAAAAAAAGCGATTACGTGAGTAATCGCTTTTTTTTATTTTAAATTGTCTTCAAAATTCACTTCAAACATATTGGTAAAACCGTTTTTGATGGTTTTATCTTTATTTACAATAATGGTTCGGTGTACTTTGGTGATGGCCCATTTAGATTTCATTTCTTCAAAATTACTGCAGCGGTATTCTTTGAAATTTTTGAAATTATACTGTTCAATTATTTTGTTGAAAGTGGCATTACTGTTGTCTAAATTGATTGCGATAAAATTGTAGTTTGGAAATTTTTTCTGAAAATCAATCACTTTATTGTGAGCTGCTACATAATGAGAATACAATTTTTCTGTCCAAAAGAAAAATACCGTATTTCCTGTAATCAAGTCTTCTGAGTTTACTTTATTTCCTTGTTTGTCAATCAATTGTATGTTTGGCAATGTTTTACCAACATTTAAAAGTTTGATGGCATTACCTATTTTTCGAATTTCGTTTTTAGTACTTCTATCCGTTGATATAGTATTGTAGGTTTCAAAAAACGTTTGGTTGTTGACCATGTTTTGATCTTCTAATAAATACTGAAATGCGATGGTATTGATGATGATGTTTTTTACTTTCTGATTTTTAATCAGTGTGTCGGCTATTTTTAATTTGTTGACGTTGGTTTTTAACGCCATGTCCACTTCTGTATAATGGTTGTGGTACTTAATATTGGATACATTATTCAGCATGTGGTTGATGTACATCACAAACGGAGAAAACTCGGTCAACGCTTCGTTACTGTAATCGATTTTTTGTCTGAAATCGTAATAATCTTTAGGTAATTGCTCAATGACATCTTGCCCGGTTCTTATTTTGTGAATAACGGGATAAATTTCTTTTTTGGTGTAGTAAGGAAATTGATACAAAGCTGTTGCATAGGTATCAAATTGATCGCTCCAATTGATGTCGTGTTTTTTCTGAATGTAAAACCGTCTATTTTCGCGGTTTGTTTTTTCGATTTGGCTGTTGAATTTTTTAAAATCGTAATCAAAAACTTCAAACATGTTGTTTTTGTCGTTTTCATTACGAAGGTACATTTCCATTAAAAAGTTGTTTTTTTCATCACCTCTTCCACAAAAAACAACCGATTGATCAAAGTCGTTAGAGTCGATATGAAC
Organism: Flavobacterium sp.; assembly: GCA_017984835.1. Lineage (GTDB taxonomy): Bacteria > Bacteroidota > Bacteroidia > Flavobacteriales > Flavobacteriaceae > Flavobacterium. Next base: position 3,600 of record JAGNYR010000022.1, read on the forward strand.
ACGTAAGCTGTCGTTTTTTTCAAAATAGACATATTGGTATTCAGGTTCGTGTTTAAAGGTATACAAGCCAGGAGCTAAGGAATCAAATTTTTTAAAGAAGGTATTGTCTTTGTTGATTAGAATCGTGTCGATCACCACATTGTCTTTGCAAAACAACACATAGGGATTGTTCGGGTTGATTACTTCACCACCAAAATAAGCCACGTAATCATCGTTATCAAAATCCTTGTGACAAGAATTTAAAAATAAGAGGGTTAGGGCTGCTAAAATAGAGGATTTTATATAGTAAAAATGCGTCATTCCTTATGTATTTCAAAACAAATGTATCTATATGGTTTCGGATATTTTGTTAATCAATAGTTAAATAATTAAATTCAACTTTTGGTTCTTAAATAAAAAGGGCTTTTGACACTTCTTTCATAGGTCTTTTTTTGCTACTTTTGCATCAGATTTTAAATAAAAAAATATGTTATCAGTTTCTAATTTATCAGTTCAGTTTGGTAAAAGAATATTATTTGATGAAGTAAACACCACTTTTGTTCAAGGCAATTGTTATGGAGTAATTGGTGCGAATGGTGCAGGTAAATCTACTTTTTTGAAAATTTTGTCTGGCGAAATCGACCCAACTTCTGGAAGAGTTATATTAGAGCCAGGTAAACGTATGTCGGTTTTAAATCAAAATCACAACATGTTTGACGAGCATACGGTGCTCGAAACAGTTATGATGGGTAATAAAGTATTGTTTGATGTTAAATCAGAAATGGATGCGTTATACGCTGATTATTCTGATGAAAATGCCGATCGAATAGGAGAGTTGCAAGTGCAATTTGAAGAAATGAACGGTTGGAATGCTGATTCAGATGCAGCGGCTATGCTTTCAAATCTTGGAATTACTGCCGATATGCACTATACGCTCATGGGCGACATGGAAGGAAAGATGAAAGTTCGTGTCTTGCTGGCACAAGCGCTTTTCGGTAATCCAGATGTGCTGATTATGGATGAGCCTACCAATGATCTTGATTTTGAAACCATTACTTGGTTGGAAAATTTCTTAGCTAATTATGACAATACTGTAATCGTAGTGTCTCACGATAGACACTTCTTAGATTCTGTTTGTACTCATATTTCGGATATTGATTTTTCAAAAATCAACCATTATTCTGGGAATTATACTTTTTGGTATGAGTCAAGTCAATTAGCTGCAAAACAAAGAGCACAACAAAACAAAAAAGCAGAAGAAAAGAAAGCAGAATTAGAAGAATTTATTCGTCGTTTTAGTGCGAATGTTGCCAAGTCTAAACAAGCAACTTCTCGTAAAAAGATGATTGATAAATTGAATTTGGATGAAATTCGACCTTCTAGTAGAAGATACCCGGCCATCATTTTTGATACCGAACGTGAAGCAGGAGATCAAATTTTGCATGTTGAAAATTTAAGCGCTTCAGTGGATGGCGAATTGTTATTCAAAAATGTAGATTTGAACATGGCCAAGGGAGACAAAGTTGTTGTTTTCTCTAAAGATTCTAGAGCTACCACAGCTTTTTATGAAATATTGAATGGAAATTTAAAAGCAGAATCAGGTACTTTCGACTGGGGAATTACGACCAATCAATCGTATTTACCTAATGACAATTCTGAATTCTTTCAAAGTGATTTGTCTTTGGTAGATTGGTTGCGTCAATGGGCAAAAACAGAAGAAGAAAGAGATGAAGTGCATATTCGTGGCTTTTTAGGAAAAATGATTTTCTCTGGTGAAGAAGCATTGAAAAAGTGCCGAGTATTATCAGGAGGAGAAAAAGTGCGTTGCATGCTTTCTCGTATGATGTTGATGCGTGCCAATGTATTGATGCTCGACGAACCTACCAATCACTTGGATCTTGAATCGATTACGGCTTTCAATAATTCGCTGAAAAACTTTAAAGGATCGGTTTTGTTTACAACACATGATCATGAGTTTGCACAAACAGTTGGAAACAGGGTGCTAGAAATCACGCCAAACGGAGTGATTGATCGTTACATGACTTTTGATGAATATCTCGATAATGAGAGTGTTCAAGAGTTGAGAAAAAAAATGTATTCTTAAATATATCAATCCTGTTACTTTAAGTAATGGGATTTTTTTTAGATGATCAGTAGTTTATTAATTTCATAAAAAGTAGTATATTTACAAACCAAAACAACACTTCAAAATATGAGTCAAAAAACATTGCTCACTTCCAAAGAAGTAACCATCATCTTGCATCGTTTGGCTTGTCAGTTAATCGAAAAACACCTCGATTTTTCAAACACTATTTTAATCGGAATTCAACCTAGAGGAAAATATCTAGCACAACGAATCAAAGCAATCATTGAACAAGATTATCAAATCAAAAATGTTCCATTGGGATTTCTTGACATCACTTTTTTTAGAGATGATTTTCGTCGTGGTGAAAAATCATTGGAGGCCAATAAAACAGAAATTGATTTTATTGTAGAAGACAAGAAAGTAGTTTTTATCGACGATGTGCTTTATACGGGTCGTAGTATTCGTGCTGCATTGACGGCAATTCAGTCTTTTGGACGACCTTCAGAGATTGAATTATTAGTTTTAATTGATCGACGTTTTAGTCGTCATTTGCCCATCCAGCCCGATTATAGAGGCCGACAAGTAGATTCCATTAATAATGAAAAAGTAAAAGTAAGTTGGACTGAAAATGACGGAGAAGACGCCGTTTTTTTGATTCAATAATATATAACACAACCAACTAACACAACACCAATGTCCGAATTATCTGTTAACCATTTATTAGGAATTAAACACCTTGTTAAAGAGGATATTGATTTGATTTTTGAAACAGCTGATCATTTCAAAGAGGTAATCAATCGCCCCATTAAAAAAGTACCATCTTTACGAGATATTACAATTGCCAATATCTTTTTTGAAAACAGTACCCGTACTAAACTTTCGTTTGAACTGGCACAAAAGAGATTGTCTGCAGATGTGATTAGTTTTTCGGCAGCTCAATCGTCTGTTAAAAAAGGGGAAACACTTATAGATACCGTAAACAACATTCTTTCGATGAAAGTAGACATGGTTGTGATGCGTCATTCGCACCCAGGAGCAGCCGATTTTTTATCTCGAAATGTAAATGCAAGTATTGTGAATGCAGGAGATGGTGCCCATGAACATCCTACGCAAGCTTTGTTGGATAGTTTTTCAATCCGTGAAAAATTGGGAGAAGTTGCCGGGAAAAAAGTGGTGATTGTAGGGGATGTTTTGCATTCTCGTGTAGCACTTTCAAACATCTATGCACTGCAAATGCAAGGTGCTGAAGTTAAGGTTTGCGGACCCAAAACACTAATTCCAAAATACATTGAGAGTCTTGGAGTAAAGGTAGAACCAAATTTACGTAAAGCTCTAGAATGGTGTGATGTAGCCAACATGCTTCGAGTTCAAAACGAACGCATGGATGTGAATTATTTTCCTTCTACAAGAGAATACGCTCAACAATACGGTGTCGATAAAAAATTATTGGATTCGTTGAATAAAGAAATCATTATCATGCATCCGGGACCAATAAATAGAGGTGTTGAAATCACTTCCGATGTGGCAGATTCACAACAGTCGGTTATCTTGGATCAAGTTGAAAATGGAGTTGCGGTTCGTATGGCAGTTATTTATTTATTGGCTTCAAAAATCAAACAATAATGAAAGTAGAGCACAAAGGAAAGCAATCGATTATCAAAGATACCCAAGGTGATTGTGATTTGTTTTTAGAAAAATTATCACACGAATTACACGCATTTAGTGCTCAAAATTTAATCATAGATTTGACACATAATGATAAAGTGACCAATGCATCGATTAAGCAATTTGTAACGGTTTCAAAACAGCACAAAAAAAATAAATTGTCATTTGTTCTAGTAGCTAAGGATATTGATTTTACCTCTGTACCTGCAGCATTAACTGTTGTGCCTTCGATTTTAGAAGCACATGATATTATTGAAATGGAAGAAATTGAACGTGATTTAGGATTTTAATATGATGAAAATATCCAAAACAACCCTTATTTATATATATGCCGTTGCATTGTGTTTGATGACTTTTTTATTTGCAAAAAGAGTCATTACGTCATTTAACACGAATGAATTTGATTATTTTAAATTGGTAGCCAATCTTATTTTGATTGTGTATTTCATTATTAAAATTGTGAAATTAGGTAAAGAGCAAAATAATCAGGATCCTACATCTTTAAAATAGTTTTTACTATGAATAAGATGAAACTAACCATTTTAGGTTGTTATGCTGCAACCCCACGTACTTTTTCAAATCCAACTTCTCAAGTGTTGGAAATCAAAAACAATATTTTTTTGATAGATTGTGCCGAAGGGACTCAAGTGCAACTGCGAAAAAGTAAAATTAAGTTTTCAAAAATAAGCCGCATCTTTATTTCACATCTTCATGGGGATCATTTTTACGGATTGATCGGATTGATTTCCACTTTTATGTTGCTCAACCGAGAAAATGATTTGCATATTTATGGCCCAAAGGGGATCAAAGAAATAATCTTGCTACAACTAAAATATTCAGGTTCTTTTACTGGGTATTCGTTGTTTTTTCATGAATTAGAATCCAAAGAATCGGAAGTTATTTTTGAAGATGACTCCGTTCGAGTTTCAACGATACCTTTGCAACATAGAGTGTACACCAACGGTTATTTGTTTGAAGAAAAAAACACGCTGCGATCCATCAACATTGAAGAGGTGGAACGGTATCAAATTGACAAAGTTTATTTTAACAAGATTAAGACTGGTGGCGACGTCAAACTAGAAGATGGCACTGTTGTTTCTAATGAAATCTTGTCGTTTCCTCCTGCTCCGAATAAATCGTATGCATTTTGCAGCGATACGTATTACAATGAATCAATTATTCCATTAATTCAAAATGTAGATGTATTGTATCATGAAAGCACTTTTTTGGAGTCAGAGAGCCATCTAGCTGAAAAAACACTTCATTCTACAGCCAAGCACGCCGCCACGATAGCACTAAAAGCCAATGTAAAACAATTGATATTGGGTCATTTTTCGACACGATACGGTAATATAAATTTGTTTAAAGAAGAAGCACAAACTATTTTTCAAAATACAGAAATTGCAGATGATGGGAAAGAATTTATTGTTTAACACCCTTCGTTCACTATAAAATAATTCGACATGAAAGATTTGAGTAATTACAGAAAATCCTATGATAAAAGTGCTTTGATTGAATCTAGTATTCCTGAAGATCCAATCAATTTATTTAACAAATGGTTTCATGAAACCGAAGATTTTGGTTCTATTGACGAGGTCAATGCCATGTCTGTTGCTACGATAGGATTGGATGGATTTCCAAAAACACGCGTGGTATTACTTAAGAAGTTCAACGAAGAAGGTTTTATATTTTACACCAATTACCAGTCTGAAAAAGGAAAAGCCCTTCTTGCAAATCCGCATGTTTGTTTGTCTTTTTTTTGGCCCGCAATCGAACGTCAAGTGATTATCAAAGGAATTGCAGAAAAAACTTCCGAAGTTGTTTCGGATAATTACTTTGCGTCGCGTCCAGATGGCAGCAAACTAGGCGCAATTGTATCTCCACAAAGTAATGTAATTCCTAATCGCGAATTTCTAGAAAACAGGTTAATTCAATTGGAGAAAGAGTTTGAAGGAAAGGAAATTCCACGTCCAGATCATTGGGGCGGAATATTAGTTCGACCAGTGGAAGTCGAATTTTGGCAAGGAAGACCGAATCGTTTGCATGATCGAATCAGGTACCAATTGGAATCAGATTTTAATTGGAAAATCGAGCGTTTGTCGTCTTAATTAAACATTCTGTAAAATTGCACTAAAATTGATTGTAGTTTTTTCAATTTTCTTAAAGTAGTAGTATATTTGCTAAGTAATTATCAATAATTTTCATGGATAAAATCTTCACCAATACAAAAATAGCTTTTGGATTAAAAAACAATTCGGAACTAGAAAGAGCCTATTTATTATTCAAGATGATAGGAAATGCTTCTTTGGTAAAAGTGGGTACAACGTTGACTAATTTTGCATTAAAAGCACATTTACCAGTTGAAGGTTTGATTCGAGCGACTGTTTTTGATCACTTTTGTGGCGGAACAAATGAAGAAGATTGCCTAGCAGTTGTTGATAATATGTATACCAAAGGGGTTTCATCTGTATTGGATTATTCTGTTGAAGGAAAAGAAGAAGAAGCTCAGTTTGACGCTGCTTTTGAGATGACACTAAAAACCATCGAATTTGCTAAAAAACGTCAAGCGATTCCATTCGCGGTTTTTAAGCCAACAGGATTTGGCCGATTGGATTTATATGAAAAAGTTGGAAACAACGATTCGCTTTCAGAGGCTGAAAAATCAGAATGGAATAGAATAGTGGTCCGTTTTGAAAAAGTTTGCCAATTGGCACATGATCAAAATGTAGCCTTATTAATCGATGCCGAAGAAAGTTGGATGCAAGACGCAGCGGATGATTTGGTAACCGAAATGATGCGCAAATACAATAAAGAGAAAGCCATTGTATTCAATACACTTCAAATGTACCGCTGGGATCGATTGGATTATTTAAAAAAACTACACCAACAAGCACAAGAACAAGATTTCCATATTGGAATGAAATTAGTTCGTGGAGCTTATATGGAAAAAGAAAATGATCGCGCCCAAGAAAAAGGATATCCCACACCTATATGTGAAAGCAAAGAAGCAACAGATCGCAATTATGATGCAGCTGTCGATTACATGATGCAGCATATTGACAAGATGGCCATATTTGCAGGTACGCATAACGAAGAGAGTTCGTATAAACTGATGGAATTAATGCAAAAAGAATCCATTTCATCAAGCGATGGTCGCATTTGGTTTGGGCAATTGTATGGAATGAGTGATAATATCAGTTATAATTTGGCTGCAAATAAATACAATGTGGCTAAATATCTACCCTTTGGACCTGTTCGCGATGTGATGCCTTACTTAATTCGTAGAGCTCAGGAAAACACTTCGGTAGCCGGGCAAACAAGCAGAGAATTACTATTGATCAAAACAGAACGTGATCGAAGAAAAAAGGAAAAATAAGAAACAAAAAAAGAGCCACATAAATTGTGGCTCTTTTTTTATTTTTTTCGAACGATGTCTTCCAACACGGCCTTATTTGGATAATTGATAATACGTAAAGTAATGGTGTCTTTGTTTATAGTTTGACCTTCAATGATGTACAGCTTCCCTTTTTCATAAATGACGTTGCTTTTGTCAAAATCAACATCACCATAAGTCAATGTATTTTTGATATCAACAGTGTCAATCCAGTCTTCAGCTAATTTTCTGGAAGCCTCAATGCTGTAGTTGAAAGGTTTGTTTCGAATGTCATTCAATACTCTCGCATTTGGAAAATAATTACAACGCGTATCTTTTCCTGTCAATACGGTTGCAACCACAAAGCTTCCCAATACTAATCCAACTAAATAATAAGCAAAACGTTGATAAAATTTCATTTTAGATATTTATTTTTTTTGCAAAAATAACATTAATTATTAGTAATCTAAAGGAATTTCCGGATTAAAAAACAATCAAATTGATGTCGCTACTTGGTAAATTAAACCATTCTCCGATGGCATTGTTGGTGAGAATTCCGTGGTACATATACACTCCATGTTTTAATCCGTTATTGCGTCTCAAAGAGCTTTCAATTCCGCCATCTTCTGCAATAGCAAGTAAAGAAGGTGTGATGATATTGCTAATCGATAACGAAGCAGTTTTTGAATAACGTGATGGAATATTTGGCACACAATAATGAATCACATTATTTTTGATAAAAGTGGGTCTTTCGTGTGTTGTTACTTCCGAGGTTTCAAAGCAACCACCCGTATCGATGCTTACATCTACAATTACGGCCCCTTTTTTCATGTGTTCGACCATGGTTTCTGTCACCACCACCGGACAACGCTCTTTTCCTCTCATGGCACCTATGGCCACGTCGCATCTTCGCAATGCTTTTAAAAGCGATTTGGGTTGGATGGTAGAAGTAAACACTCGCTGGTTTAAATTGTTTTGTAAACGGCGTAATTTCGTAATGGAATTATCAAAAACTTTGACGCTTGCTCCAAGACCAATTGCAGTTCTTGCAGCAAATTCTCCTACTGTGCCTGCACCCAAAATCACGACATCGGTTGGAGGTACTCCGTTGATGTTTCCAAACAACAAACCTTTTCCAAAATGTTGGTTGATCATCAATTCGGAAGCAATCAGTATAGAAGCGGTTCCAGCAATCTCACTTAATGATTTCACGGCAGGATAGGAGCCATCTTCGTCTTTTATGTATTCGAAGGCAAGGGCTGTAATTTTCTTTTTGCTCAATGCTTCGAAGTAATCTTTCTTTCTCGTTTTTATTTGGATAGCCGAAATAACAATGCTGTTTTGTTGCATCATGTCTATTTCTTCGGGAGTCACAGGTTCTACTTTTAACACCATGGGACACGAAAACACTTTTTGGGTGTCATTGGTGATTTCGGCACCGGCATCACTATATTCTTTGTCGCTGTAACTAGAACTTTCACCGGCTCCAGATTCCATCAAAATTCTGTGACCATGCGAAGTAAGTGAATTAACAGCATCTGGAGTCAAACAGATGCGACGCTCCTGATAGCTGGTTTCTTTTGGAATACCAATATAAAGTTCACTTTTATGGCGTGCAACTTCCAATTTCTCTTCTTGAGGTAATAATTGATCTTTGGTAAAAGGTGTTAAAGACATAGCCAAATAAAATTTATGGCACAAGTTACAAAAAATATAAATACAATCGGAATGCGCTGATTATTCCAATGTTAGCTCACGTCTACCGTCTTCAAGTAAAGTGATAGAAATAACGGCATGATCTTCCGGTATTAAATGCGGTATGTTTTCTGACCATTCAACAAAACACCAATTTCCTGAATAAAAATAGTCGTCAATTCCCATGTCAATGGCTTCAGATTCATGTTTTAATCGGTACATATCAAAGTGATACACATATTCATGATCACGGATTAGATATTCGTTAACCAATGAAAAAGTAGGGCTACTCGTTGCATCATTGACACCCAGAAATTTAGCTAATTCTTTGATTAATGTAGTCTTTCCAACACCCATTTCACCTCGAAACAAGATGACTTTTGCAGGGTTTTGAGCCATGATTGATTTAACAACCGTATTGAGTTCGGATATAGAATAACTTATTTTCATCAATTTTATCTCGGATTAAACACTAAAAACGGCACAATTACTTCTTCAAGAGAAATACCACCATGCTGGTAGGTATTTTTATAATATCCAACATAGTGATTGTAGTTGTTTACATAAGCAAGAAACAAATCATTTTTTGCAAAAATATAACTACTACTCATGTTGATGGCAGGTAAACCTATTTTTTTAGGATCTTTCACATAAAATACATCCTTGTCTTCAAAAGTTAAACTTCTTCCAGTTTTGTATCTCAAATTCAAACTGGTGTTTTTGTCACCAATTACTTTGGATGGATTTTTTACGTTGATCGTTCCGTGATCGGTAGTGATGATTAGTTTAAAGCCAAGTTTTTGAGCTTGCTGAATCATTTCTAACAAAGGTGAATTTTTGAACCAACTTAATGTCAAAGATCGGTAGGCTTTATCGTCGGATGCTAATTCTTTAACGACATCCATTTCTGTTTTTGCATGTGAAAGCATGTCTACAAAATTGTAAACTACCGTCACCAAATTATTATCTTTAAGGGATTTGAAATTTTCTGCTAATTTTTTTCCGCCAGCAAGGTTCGTGATTTTGAAATAATCCTGCTTGATGTTGATGCCCAAACGTTTCAAATGTGCCGTTAAAAAATCAGCTTCATACATGTTTTTACCTCCTTCGTCTACATCATTTTTCCAGTATTGCGGAAATTGCTTTTCCATTTCCAAGGGAGTAAGCCCAGAAAAAATTGCATTTCGTGCATATTGAGTTGCGGTGGGCAAAATAGCAAAATAAGGAGTTTCCTTTTCCAGTTTATAGTGATTGTTCACCACGCTTTCAAAGGTTTTCCATTGGTCGTATCTGAGGTTGTCAATCACGACAAATAAAATCGGTTGCTCTTTTTTTACCAATTCAGGAACTACAAGTTCTCTAAATAATTGATGCGACAAGATGGGTTTGTCGGCTTTGGGTTCAAACCATGATTCGTAGTTTCGTTCAATAAATTTTCCAAATTGTGAATTGGCTTCTATTTTTTGAGATTCTAAAATAGATATCAAGTTGGGGTCTTCAATGTTTTCCAACTCAATTTCCCAGAAAATTAATTTTTTATATAATTCGATCCAATCTTCATAGGTGTTCACCATCGATAAATCCATGGCGATTTTTCTAAATTCTTTTTGATAATCAAGGGTGGTCTTTTCAGAAATTAATCTTGAATGATCTAAATTCTTTTTTAAACTCAGTAAAATCTGATTTGGATTTACAGGTTTGATTAAGTAATCGGCAATTTTTGAACCAATAGCTTCCTCCATGATGTACTCTTCTTCACTTTTGGTAATCATGATCACGGGTACAGTAGATTTTTTCTCTTTCATTTCTGCCAAAGTTTCTAATCCACTCATTCCAGGCATGTTTTCGTCCAGAAAAACGATGTCAAAATTTTCATTGGCAAATACATCAATAGCATCTCTACCATTGTTGCATGTAGTTACGACGTAATTCTTCTTCTCTAAAAATAAAATATGTGGTTTCAATAGTTCGATTTCATCGTCTACCCAAAGAATTTTGATGGTTGTCATAAGCTGAATAATTTTGTGCAATTTACTAATTATCAAACGATGATTATCCTAAAATTATTGTAAAAAATTGGAGTTCTTTTTCAAGTTATTAATTGTGCTGGAAGCAGATGAAATAGGAGCGATTTACAAACGAAAAAAGGACCAATCGTATGATCAGTCCTTTTTTGTGGGGAGAGCAGGATTCGAACCTGCGAAGTTTTCACAGCAGATTTACAGTCTGCCCTCGTTGGCCGCTTGAGTATCTCCCCAAAAGCGTGTGCAAATATAAAAACACTTTTTACTAATGCAAACTTATTCCCAATATAATTTAAAACTTATTTTTAATTAATTGGTAATGAATTAACTAAAATTAGGTTATTTTGTTAATTCAATTATTTTTTTTCTTAATTCTTCTCCTTTTAAATTTTTCGCTACAATTTTACCGTCAGCATCCAAAATAAATGTACTCGGAATTGCCATAATATTATAGTTTAAAACAATTGGGTCTTGCCAAGCTTGTAGATTGGAAGCGTGGTACCAATTTAATTCATCTGCATAGATAGTCGCTGTCCACTCTGCAACATTACTATCCAAAGAAACGCCAATAATATTCAAACCTTTCGACTTGAACTCTTTGTTAAGTTTGACCATATTTGGATTTTCAACTCGGCAGGGTGTGCACCAAGACGCCCAAAAATCAATGATTGTCACTTTTTTACCTAAAACATCGTGAAGTGAAATTTCATTTCCTTTTGGATCTTTTGCGGTAAAATTAGGTGATTCTTTTCCAATTTCAGTATTTTCTATGGCATTGATTTTATTTTGAATTTTTACACCATAGCTAACTTTTTGTAAATCAGAATCAAGCATTTCATAATTGGTTTTAATGATGTTGAAATCAACCTGATTACTGTTCATGTTGTTCTCAAGAATCAAAATACTTAACAATGCTTTTGGATTTTTTTTGACAAAATCTAATGAAAATTGCAACATTTCTCCTTCAATTTTTTCATAACCACTTTTCAATTTTTTGATGGTTGCGCTATCTGCTGTCTTGAATGCATTTGATAGTTCAAGGCGGTGTTTTTCTTCGTAAGCTATTAACTTATCAGTTACGCTAGCTTGTAATTTTCCATAATCGGTATTGAACTGACGTAATTTATCGTTGTTATAACTTCCTGAAATCTTCGAATTGAACAAGGCACCTTTTACTAAATCTACAGTTAGGTCTCCTTTTTCTAAAACAATGTTGACATTCGTTTCTTCATTCTCTGCAGTCAAAGTAATGATAGAAGCTTCCTCTACAGATCCTTCTATTTCAAATTTTTGATTGACAACAAATCCTGAATCAATTGATTTTACGATCATTCCAGCTTCATTCAATTCGCGTAAATAAATTTTGGTGCCATCTTTAAAACCTTTGGCTGTTCCTGAAATGGTAAAATTACCTTCGCCATATTTGCTGCAAGAAATAACAAGCAAAGTCGTAATCATTAATAAAGCAAACTTTTTCATATCCGTCATTTTTTTTTGCAAAACTATTCAAATAATATTCATTTTCAAATGTCTTTATGAAATCATTAGCAGTTTTATGTAGATAAAAGGACAAACTCATTATTTATACGTAAATTTGTTTACACATATTTAAAATAAAAATGGTAAAGCCCCACATCTTACTATTGTTATTTTGTTTCAATTTTGCTTTTTCGCAAGTTGTAATAAATGAAATAGATGCTGATAATCCAGGATCTGACAATATAGAATTCATTGAGTTAAAATCAACTGTTCCTTCGTTTTCGTTGAATGGATTTTCGTTGGTTTTTTTTAATGGACAAACGGGAACAGGTAGTGCAAGTTATTTGGCTATTGATTTGGATGGATATATAACGGATATCAACGGACTCATTGTACTTGGTAATTCACAAGTGTCTCCAACGCCTGTGACACCTTATTTGTCCTTAAACTCCATTCAGAATGGTCCAGACGTAGTTGTGTTGTATCAAGGAAATGCTTCTGATTTTCCCCTCGGAACCAATGCAGTTAATACAAATGTAATTGATGCGATTGCATATTCAGGTGATTCTTCTCAACCTACAAGTTTGATGACTCTTTTAGGATTGACAACGTGTAGTATTGATAATCAACCTACTGGGTCAACTTCTAATTCCATACAGCGAACAACAACAGGCACCTATTTGATTGGTGTTCCAACGCCAGGTATGAATAATGATGGTTCTGGATTTGTACTCAATTACATCACTTTTACAACCAATGTAAGTACTATTTCGGAAGGGCAACAATTGCTAATTACTGCAACATCTTCCAATACTGTTTCATCGCAACCTTTGTCAATGAACTATGTTCTTACAAATAATTCATTTACTAGCGCTGATTATTCAGGCAGTTTAACGATTACAATACCTGTCGGAAGCACCACAGCATCTTCCGTTATTTCAATCTTAAATGATGCAGTAAACGATGGTGATGAAGAATTGATTGTTTCTGTCAATGCGCTATCAACTGGATATGTTTTGAACACAAACAACTTGTCAGTCAGAGTAGTAGATGTCAATTTTTCTACTTCTAGCTTTGGAAAACCAACCACACCTACTTTCGGAATGGTAAGTCCGACAACTCCTTTAGGTTATTACAGTACATTAGAAGGATTGTCGGGAACCAATTTAAAACAAGCAATACAGAGCATCATAGCAAATCCAAATGTAGTAAGGGCCCACAATTATGGAGATATTTATGATATTTTAAAGGTGGCAGATCAAAACCCGGAAAACAACAATCAAGTTTGGCTTATTTATACCGAAAGTCCGCGTTCTAAGATAGATTATCAGACTGGAAATAGTATTGTAGGAAAATGGAATCGTGAACATATTTATTGTCAATCACGAGGCGGATTTACCGACGGAACTTCTTCTACAGCTGATGGTATTTTGGTTTGGCAATCTACAGGACCCGATGATATCCTGGCCGGTCATGCAGATGCACATCATCTTCGTGCTGTGGATGGTCAAGAAAATTCTTCTCGAAACAATCGAAATTACGGTGTTGATTACAACGGACCAACAGGCAGCACAACCCATGCTTGGAAAGGAGACGTTGCAAGAGCGTTGTTTTATATGGCGGTTCGATACAATGGTTTACATGTTGTAAATGGTAATCCCACTGAAAATATACTGGGGCAAATTGGGGATTTAACTACGTTGTTGTCATGGAATCAATTGGATCCATCGGATGATTTTGAAATGAATCGAAACAATTATGTGTATACCTGGCAACTCAATAGAAATCCGTTCATTGATCATCCCAACTTAGCCGATTATATTTGGGGTTCGCATGCAGGTGAACCATGGTTTTCTAATTTGTCAAACGCTCCTTTTGAAGTCCATGATCTAGTTGTATATCCCAATCCAGCAAAAGATCATTTTTATGTTTCGGGTATCACTGAAATGAGTACGATTGCAGTATATAATAATTTGGGATCTAAAATAGTAGAAATAATTAGTTCAACCAATACTTCAATAAAATCTGACTGGGAAGCTGGAGTATATTTTATTAAAATAACATCTGACAAAACAAGTTATTCGCAACGAATTTTGGTTGAATAAAAAGAGTAAAATCTAAAGAAAAGTTGGTTTTATTTGCCAATGCAAAAATTCGCGAAGATATTTCCTAATAACTCATCATTGGTTACTTGACCCGTAATTTCACCAAAGTAGTACAGGGCTTCTTTGATATCGAGTGCCATTAAATCACTAGATAAGTTGGATTCTAACCCAAATTTGACCTTTTGTATTTCATCAAGTGCTTTTAAAAGTGAGTCGTAATGACGTGAATTGGTCACAATCGTTTCGTTATTTCGCAAAGCACCCGTGTTTACAAACGACAGCAAAGTGTTTTTCAATTCATCGACACCTGTTTTTTCTTTTGCAGATATGAAAATAGTTTTGGGTTGTTGGTTATTGGTAGTTAGTTTTTTATTGATGGCAACAATGACAGTATCAGAAATTAAATCTTTTTTATTTATGATGGTCAGTATTGTCTTTTGAGGATATTGATTTTGGGTTTTATTGAGGGCTAGAATGAGTGCGTCCAAAGCTCCATCAGCCATTAACTCCAAACCATCTACCAAATACAGCACGACTTGTGCTTGTTCGATCTTCTCGAATGTTTTTTGAATTCCAATGCTTTCAACCACATCCAAAGTTTCTCTAATACCAGCCGTGTCGATGAATCGAAATCCAATCCCACCAATATTCAATTCGTCTTCAATGGTATCTCGAGTAGTTCCAGCAATGTCAGAAACTATGGCGCGTTCTTCATTCAATAAGGCGTTCAACAAGGTTGATTTTCCTACATTGGGTTCGCCCACAATTGCAACCGGAATACCATTTTTTATAACGTTTCCAATGGCAAAGGAATCGATCAATCGTTTCAATACAAATTCAATTCGGTTGACCAATTCATGAAATTGCGTTCTGTCAGCGAATTCAACATCTTCTTCAGCAAAGTCTAATTCTAGTTCAATTAGGGAAGCAAAATTCAATAATTCCTCTCGAAGCTTGGCAATTTCATTTGAAAACCCACCGCGCATCTGTTGCATTGCAATTTGATGACTCGCTTCATTATCTGACGAAATCAAATCGGCAACGGCTTCTGCTTGAGATAAATCTAATTTACCATTCAAAAAAGCACGCAATGTAAATTCACCTGCTTGTGCCATTCGAGCACCTTTTCGAAGTAATAATTGGATGATTTGTTGTTGAATGAAAGTAGATCCGTGACATGAAATTTCTACACTATTTTCACCGGTATAGGAATTTGGATTTTTAAAAATAGATAACAATACTTGATCCAATACTTTACTGTCATCCACAATATGTCCTAAATGAATGGTATGTGTTTTTTGGGCGGCAATATTTTTTCCCGAAACTGACTCGAATACAGAAGAAGCAATGGTAATAGCTTCTTTTCCTGAGATTCTAATTACAGCAATTGCTCCAGCACCAGAAGGTGTAGCTAATGCAACAATAGTTTCGGTATTAATCATGATTAGTTATTTAAAGGCAAATTTAGGGATTTCTTGCTTATTTTTCTATTTTATTTTTGGTGCGCATCAGTTGCAGAACATTAAAAATAGTAATGTATTTACAAAAAAAAATCGTCTAACATGCATTAGACGATTTTTTAAATATAAAAGGTTGGTTGTTTTTAGTTGTTCAGCATTACTGGCATTACAAGCATCGTAACGGTTTCGCCTTCGTCCAATCCGTCAACCGGAGTCAAAATTCCAGCACGATTTGGCATTGACATTTCTAATTGTATTTCGTCCGATTGTAAATTGTTCAACATTTCTAGTAAAAATCTAGAATTGAATCCAATTTGCATGTCGTCACCTTGGTAATCACATGTCAAACGCTCTTCTGCTTTATTCGAATAATCGATATCTTCTGCAGAGATATTCAATTCAGCTCCTGCAATTTTAAGTCGAATTTGGTGTGTGGTTTTATTAGAGAAAATAGCAACACGACGAACCGAGTTTAAGAATTGTGAACGATCGATTACCAATTTATTTGGATTCTCTTTAGGAATAACCGCTTCGTAATTAGGGTATTTTCCGTCAATTAAACGACAAGTTAAAATGTAGTTTTCAAAAGAAAAAGTTGCATTGGCGTCGTTGTAATCAATTTTTACTTCTGCATCGGATGCACCTAAAATGCTTTTAAGAATATTCAAAGGTTTTTTAGGCATGATAAAATCAGCTACTTGAGATGCTTTTACATCGTTTCTAGCGTATTTTACCAATTTATGCGCATCGGTTGCAACAAAAATAAGTCCTTCTGTTGAAAATTGGAAGAAAACTCCCGACATAACTGGACGCAAATCGTCGTTTCCAGCTGCAAAGATAGTTTTGCTAATCGCCGTTGCAAGTACTTCGGCAGGAACAATTGTTGAAGAAGGTTCTTCAAGTTGCACCGATTTAGGAAACTCTTCTCCTGGAGCATAAGCAATTGCATATTTACCCGAATTAGAGCTGATTTCGATCGTACTGTTTTCTTCTACCGTAAATGTTAAAGGTTGTTCAGGAAACGTTTTCAAGATATCCAACAATAACTTTGCAGGAACTGCTACGCTTCCATTATCTTTAGATTCGATTTCAAGCGTTGCAGACATTGTGGTTTCAAGGTCTGAAGATGAAACGGTTAAAGTTTTAGAATTAATTTCAAATAAAAAGTTGTCCAATATTGGCAACGTATTGCTGCTATTGATTACACTTCCTAGTACTTGTAATTGTTTTAATAAATACGAGCTTGATACAATAAACTTCATTTGTTCTTATTTTTTACAAATATATCGTAAAGTAATAGATTTCAAAAAGAAATTTATTAACATTATTTGGTATATTTTGATTTTCTAATATAGGTAAAAGTAATTCCAAACAACAACAGCAAAAGCATTGGTATGCCTACAGTTATGATTTGTGTAGTGGTATAATTGGCATACACTTTTTCTTTGTCTAAAATGGGTACGTGTACTTCTTTATTTCGGATGTTAAT
The DNA here is from genome assembly GCA_017984835.1 of Flavobacterium sp. Taxonomy (GTDB): domain Bacteria; phylum Bacteroidota; class Bacteroidia; order Flavobacteriales; family Flavobacteriaceae; genus Flavobacterium. The sequence goes on from JAGNYR010000022.1 coordinate 20,955, forward strand.
AAGTCCATTGTCATCCAACAGGTAATTGATACAATTTAGCAAGAATTCTTTGTTGGCATACATATAATTGGTCCATTTATCGTAACCTAGTTCTAATGGAACACCGTTTTTATCGATTTGATTCTTAATGATGTCACCATCTGAAACGACAATCATACTTGTGTTTTTTCCAATTGCTGAAAAATCAGGATCTTTAAATGGCGTGATTCTATTTTGGAAAACCGAATTAAATTTCCCTTCCAACAAAACCGCCAACGGAAGGTTTCCGAAGTTGCTAAAATCTTTTTGTTCAGGTCGTTCTTCCACCATACTTAAATTGATAGGCAGTGGGGTTCCAACGGATTTGGAATAAGGAGAAGATTGTAATAAAATGGTTTTTTTAATGTCGTTTTTCAGCAGTTCAATCGGGTTGGTAAATTCAAATTTTATGGCGTCCAAATTGCTGATGATCGGGTTTAATTTTTCATTTTCTTTAGCTAAAACCGGATAAACCATAGGTGAAAACAACCATGGGTATTGAGTGTATTGTGTCGCATTGCCTTGATCGCCAGTGGCTAAGGCGATTGGTGTTGCCAACAGATCTTTTACCAAATCAGGTTTGATTCGAATACCATATTTAAAAAACAAATCATTTAAATTCAAATCTTTTGGGAAGGCCAAATTTTCGCCGGTCGTCATCAAACTATCCATTTCCATCGACACATGATCTACCAACCAAATCGATTTTCCGCCATTCACTACATATTGATCAAGTACTTGTTTTTCGCTGTCAGAAAACGCTTCTGTAGGCTTAGCGATAATGATTAAGTCGTATTTTTTTAATTCTTTTTCCGTTTTTATTGGATTGGTTGCAACAGAATCAAGTGTAAATGGTGCGATATGATAATTCTCTCGAACCGTTTTTAACAAATCAGCAAGTTGATAATCCTCAACTTCACCGTTTCCTTTGATCACTGCTATTTTTTTCTCTTTTGATTTTGAAACCGTATTAAAACCGTTCGCAAAAGCATATTCTAAATGCTGCACCGAATTGACAATTTTCTCTGCAGTGCTAGCGCCCATCATGTTTTTTAACAAGGGTACTTTAGTGCTGTTTTTTCCATAATTGATTACCGCCCAAGGAAACACAATTTCTTGTGTTTGCTTTCCTTTGTCATCCACCGTCACGTTCATTGGGGTCAATCCTCGTTCAATAAACGATTGCATGATTTGATCCCGTTCATCCAGATTTTCTAACGGATTTACAAACTGGAAAATGATGTTCGAATTATAGGCTTTGTATTCTTCTAATAATTGTTGGGTTTCGGTTTGTAATTTTTTGAATTCTCCCGGGAAATTTCCTTCTAAAAACACATCTACATAAAGCGGTTCTTTTATGTTTTTTAAAATTGAAATAGAGGTTTCAGATAAGGTATATCTTTTGTCCTCTGTCAAGTCAAATCGTTTAAAGAAGAACTGACTCCCAAAATTGACAACAAGGATAAAAAGAACTATTTTGAATATCTTTTTTATGTTGGGTTGATTTTTTTTCATTACGATTTTAATGATTTTAAATTAAATATTGTCAATGACAAAAATAAAAAAGTAAAACTCAAAAAGTAGATCACATCACGGGTGTCTATAACGCCTCGGCTGATACTTTTGAAATGATAATCCATTCCGAAGAAGGAAACAATTTGCGCATTCTCTGAAAATAACGAACTAATACCTTCAAAACCAAAGTAGAACAAAAAGCATAAAAACACAGCTAAGATAAAAGCTACAATTTGATTTTCTGAAAGGGTAGAGGTGTAAATGCCGATTGCTGTATAACTAGATATCAGAAAAAACAATCCGATATACGATCCTACGATGCTTCCCATGTCAATATTTCCAGCTGGAAATGCCAAATCGGAAACCACGTAAACATATAAAAAAGTAGGTGCTAGGGCAATGACAATTAGCAACAGGGCTCCTAAAAATTTTCCTCCAACAATCTGCCAAAGAGTTAAGGGTTTGGTGAGTAATAACTCGATGGTTCCTTGTTTCTTTTCGTCAGAAAAACTTCGCATGGTTACAGCTGGAATCAAGAAAAGCAAGATCCATGGCGCAATGGTAAAGAACGGGTTTAGGTCGGCAAAACCACTGTTTAATATATTGAATTCACCGTCAAAAATCCATAAAAACAATCCGTTTAACAATAAAAAAATGGCAATAACCAAATAACCAATGGGCGATCCAAAAAAGGATTTGATTTCTCTAAATAATATTGATTTCATGTTATTCTAATGTGTGAATTTTCGTGACACTCCAAGCTTCTGGTTTGTCGTTAAATAATTTTTTTGTATAAGTCCAAACTTCGTTAAAAAAGTCGGATTGTCTATAATTTTCTAAATCTTCTTCGTGTTCCCAATAGCTATATGTGAAAAACAAGCTTGGGTTGTCTTGGTCCTGATAGAGTTCTAGAAAACGATTTCCGGGGGTATTTCGTATATCTAATTTCACGCTGTCAAAATGTGCTTTGAAATCTTCAATTTTAAGTGGGTCGATGGAAAGTTTTACGATTCTAACAAGCATTTTATTAATTTTCAAATTCGACACTTATTTGGTCTCTATAATTGAGGCCTAATAAACTATTGGCCGAACCAACAGAATTAGGGTTGCTCTTGTAAATGGCGATTTCAACTAATCCTGCTTCATTGAAAACGGCCATTTTCAATCCGATGTAGTTGTTTTTTTGGTATACTTCGGAATGACCTACTTCTGAATAACTAGAATAGATGTTTTTGATTTCTTTGTTTTTAAATTTCACATGAAATTTTCTGCCTTTTGCAATTTCCAATATCATTTTTTGTGAAATATTGGTCACTGCATTTCCCAAATGATCGATATAAATGACATGACCTTTGATCGATTTTAAATCCGTTCCAATACTAGGTTGCAATTCGGTAACCGATTTAATTACTTGAATTTCACTTCCAACAACGCTTAAGGAACCTCCTTTTGCTAAATGACAAGCTGTTTTAACAAAGACATCTGTATCGGAAGCATCGGGGGTCAATCGTTCGTGAAAATTGATGGTTACTATTTTTTGAGGCAGGATTTTTTCAATCAGTATGCTAAGAATCCCATTGTCAGCGCAAATAAAATAATGGTCATTCCATTGCATGGCAATGTGTTGGGTTTCTTTATTACGCTCAATATCCACACCAATTAAATGCACTGAATTTTTTGGAAAACTCGCATACGCTGATCCAATAATATAGCTGGTTTCAGAAATATTAAAGGGGTCTATGGTGTGCGAAATATCGACGATGGTTGCTTCTCTAAATTCAGACAATATTTTACCTTTTAAAGCACCCACAAAATGGTCCTTTAATCCGTAGTCGGTAGTTAAGGTAATTATTGACATAAAATTGTTTATAACTAATTCAAATTTATAAAGTCGTATTGTTTAAATTTGAATGCATGCAAATCTACTAATTATTAGATAAAAATTAACTAAAAAAATCATCCTTTTGAACGAACGAATTATTGAATTAAATGATATTGCTCCAAAAGAATTTTGGGGAGCTCAAGATGCTCATTTAGAAACCATTAAAAAGTATTACCCAAAATTAAAGATTGTTGCAAGAGGAACTACTTTAAAAGCTTTTGGTGAAAAGGATCAATTGGATGAGTTTGAAATTCGTTTCAATCGATTGATGCTTCATTTTACAAGGTACAATACCATTGATACAAATGTAATTGATCGCGTGATTCAAAGTACTTCGCAAGAGGAACAACGCATGCCCGACCATGAAAAAATATTGGTACACGGAATAGGAGGAAAGCTCATCAAGGCCATGACTCCGAATCAGCATAAATTGGTGGAAACAGTATTCAAAAACGACATGGTTTTTGCCGTTGGACCTGCTGGAACGGGTAAAACTTATACGGGAGTTGCATTGGCTGTAAAAGCTTTAAAAGAAAAACAAGTCAAACGAATTATACTCACTCGACCCGCAGTAGAAGCAGGAGAGAATTTAGGATTTTTGCCGGGTGATATGAAAGAAAAGTTGGATCCCTACATGCAGCCTTTGTACGATGCATTGCGCGATATGTTACCACCTCAAACCCTAGAAGATTATATTTTGAAAGGTGTGATTCAAATTGCTCCCTTGGCTTTTATGAGAGGTAGAACTCTTGATAATGCGTTTGTTATTTTGGATGAAGCTCAAAATACTACCCATTCCCAAATGAAAATGTTTTTGACCCGTATGGGGAAAAATGCCAAATTTATCATCACCGGAGATCCAGGCCAAGTCGATTTACCCCGCCGCACGATTTCGGGGCTTAAAGAAGCGTTATTGGTATTAAAAGATATTGAAGGAATTGGTATTATTTATTTGGACGATAAAGACATCGTTCGACATAGATTGGTGAAGAAAGTGATAGATGCCTATAAAAGCATAGAGAACAACGACTGAAAATGTTAGAATCCAACAAAAAAGTAATAATTAGTGATTTGGACGGTACCTTACTCAATAACGACCACCAAGTTTCTCATTTTACAAAACAAGTTTTAAAACAAATTCATGACCAAGGAAACACGTTGGTTATTGCAACCGGTAGACATCACTTAGATGCCATGCCAATCTTGTCTTCAATTGGAATACCTTTTTATCTGGTAACCTCTAATGGAGCACGAATACACAATCCTCACCAAGAACTAATTTATCAATTTAATTTGGAGGATGCAATCGCACGAGCCATCTTGACAAAGCCGATGGATGCAGAAATTACGGCTGTATTATTTAAAGAGTCGGTTTGGATGACCAATCAAGTAAACGAAAAACTGAACAGTTTTCAAAAAGAAATGAATTATCCGCCACAAATAGTAGATTTCAAGCAACAAAGTGATTTAAGCGGGATTAAAATATTTTTCACGCATTCTGACAATCAAAAACTAGAAGCCCTGAAACACGATTTGCATTTGCATTTCTCGGATGAGTTCGATTTTGCATTCAGTCTCCCAATTTGTTTAGAATTACTTCATAAACAAGTTGATAAAAGGATTGCCATAGAAAGAATCTTGCAGATAGAAAACAAAAACTGGACACATACCCTTGCTTTTGGAGACGGTTTCAACGATGAGAAAATGTTGCTTGCCGCAAACAAAGGATTGATCATGAACAACGCGCCGAGTCATTTTAAATCCAAATTAAATCATTTAGAAGTGATCCAAAAAAATGAAGAGGATGGTGTCGCACACTATTTAAATGAATTTATTTTACAGGATTGATTTCGTTCGATTTTTTTTCTATTCAAATTAAAACTAAATTTGCACAAAAAATAACACAACATACAACAACACAATGAATACAATTACAACCACCCATTTTAATTTTCCTAACCAAAAATCGGTTTACCGCGGTAAAGTAAGAGAAGTATACAATATTAACGACGATTTATTGGTAATGGTCGCAACCGACCGACTTTCTGCTTTTGATGTAGTTTTGCCCAAAGGCATTCCATACAAAGGTCAGATTTTAAATCAAATCGCAACCAAGTTCATGGAATTGACCTCTGATATTGTTCCTAACTGGTTGGTGGCAACTCCAGATCCAAATGTGGCAGTCGGACATTTATGTGAGCCATTCAAAGTTGAGATGGTTATCAGAGGGTATTTGTCAGGTCATGCCGCACGTGAATATGCTGCAGGAAAAAGAATGATTTGTGGAGTAGAAATGGTAGAAGGATTAAAAGAAAACGATCAATTTCCGACGCCAATTATTACCCCAACGACCAAAGCAGACAATGGTTCGCATGATGAAGATATTTCGCGTGAAGCCATTTTGTCTAACAACATTGTATCTGAAGAAGATTATGTAGTTTTAGAAAAATACACACGTGCTTTGTACCAACGCGGAACTGAAATTGCAGCTTCGAGAGGGCTTATTCTAGTAGATACAAAATACGAATTCGGAAAAACCAAAGACGGACAAATTGTACTTATTGATGAAATCCACACACCCGATTCTTCACGTTATTTTTATGCTGATGGATACCAAGAAAGACAAGATAATGGGGAAGAACAAAAACAACTTTCTAAAGAGTTTGTAAGAAGATGGTTGATCGAGAATGGCTTTCAAGGAAAAGAGGGACAATCAATTCCAGATATGAATGATGCATATATCGAATCGGTTTCGGATCGTTACATTGAATTGTTTGAAAATATACTTGGAGAAAAATTTGTGAAAGCAGACATCTCCCATATCAACGAACGAATTGAAGCAAATGTTTTAAATTATCTGCAAAACAAATAGAAACAAAAAATCCCAAATCTACTGATTTGGGATTTTTTTTATCTTACTTAAAATAAGAAAAATCGTGGTTGTTTTCCAATTTTAGTAAACTTTCGTAGATCAATTGAATCACATTTTCAACATCTTCACGATGAACCATTTCTACAGTGGTATGCATATAACGTAAAGAAAGCGAAATTAATGCAGAAGCAACACCGCCATTACTGTAAGCAAATGCATCGGTGTCGGTTCCAGTAACGCGAGAAGTTGCATGTCGCTGAAACGGAATTTTCTTTTCTTCCGCCGTTGAAACAATAAGCTCGCGTAAAATATTTTGAGTAGCAGGAGCATAGGCAATGACCGGCCCTTTGCCCATTTGTAAATCACCTTCAATTTTTTTGTCAATCATAGGTGTTGTGGTATCATGACAAACATCGGTTACAATCGCAACATTAGGTTGGATCGTTTGAGTAATCATTTCAGCACCGCGAAGTCCAATTTCTTCTTGAACCGAATTTACAATGTAAAGACCAAAAGGCAGTTTTTTCTTGTTCTCCTTCAGTAATCTGGCAACTTCAGCAATCATGAATCCGCCCATTCTGTTGTCGATCGCTCTACAAACGAATTTGTTTTCGTTCAAAATCATGAATTCATCCGGATACGTAATGACACAACCTACATGAACGCCTAATTTTTCAACTTCAGCTTTAGTTTCACATCCACAATCAATAAAGATATTGTGTAATGTTGCAGGCTCTTCCTTACCACGGTTGCGTGTGTGAATAGCTGGCCAACCAAAGACTCCTTTGACAATCCCATTTTTAGTATGAATATTAACTCGTTTTGAAGGAGCAATTTGGTGGTCAGATCCACCGTTTCTTATAACGTATATTAAACCATTGTCTGTAATATAATTTACATACCATGAAATCTCATCTGAATGCCCTTCAATCACTACCTTAAATTTTGCCTCCGGATTGATTACACCAACAGCAGTTCCGTAGGTATCCGTGATAAAAGTATCTACATAAGGTTTCAAATAGTCCATCCATATTTTTTGACCACCCGCTTCATAACCAGTAGGAGAGGGGTTGTTTAAATAATTTTCTAAAAAGGTGAGAGATGATTTTGTTAGGATCGATTTTTTTGACATTTTTTTATTTTTTTTGCTAAAATATAAATTTGGCATTAGACTTGTTAGTGTTATTGTATATTTTTACCTAAAATTTTTCCATATGAAAAAGAGAGTCCTATTTATTGTTGTTTTTCTGACTTCATTTGCCCTACATTCTCAAATTATTCCTGAAAATTTGGATGAAATCAATTTCATAGAAAACGACACATTGCTTAATGACACCATTGCTTTACATGAAGTACTTATATATAATGTAAAATTAGATCCCGAAGAACAAAAGCAATTTCTTTTACTTCAAAACCGTGTTTACAAAGTCTATCCCTATGCTAAAACCGCTAGCGATCGCCTCACAGCAATGAATAAAAACCTTGAAAAATTAAAATCTAACAAAGACAGAAAGAAGTATTTCCGAATCATCGAAGATTATATGGAAAACGAATTCAAGGCCAAACTCAAAAAACTTTCTCGCAAACAGGGTCAAATTCTCGTAAAACTGATTCACAGACAAACTGGAATCACCACTTTTGACCTCATTAAAGACTACAAAAGCGGCTGGAAAGCTTTCTGGTCCAACAATACCGCCCGTCTTTTTGATATCAATCTCAAGAAAAAATACGAGCCTTTCGATGACAATGAAGATTACCTCATAGAAACCATTCTGGATAGAGCCTTTAC
>JAGNYR010000061.1 GCA_017984835.1 Flavobacterium sp.
GCCTAATTTAATTGTATGATGTTAGTTCGCTATTTATCGCAAATTGGAGCGTATTTTTTGATGCTGAAGGAGGTTTTTAACAAACCTACGAAGTGGTCAGTCATGCGCAATTTGATTTTTAAGGAAGTCGATGATTTGATTATTGATTCCTTGGGAATTGTTTCCTTTATATCCTTCTTCGTAGGAGGTGTGGTAGCGATTCAAACAGCATTAAACCTTACCAATCCATTGATTCCTAAATATCTAATTGGATTCGCTACACGACAATCTGTTATTTTAGAGTTCGCCCCTACTTTTATCTCGATCATTATGGCTGGAAAAATGGGGTCCTTTATCACGTCAAGTATAGGAACCATGCGAGTTACAGAACAAATTGACGCCTTGGAAGTTATGGGTGTCAATTCCTTAAATTATTTGGTTTTCCCAAAAATCATTGCTTCCCTTTTATATCCATTTGTCATTGGAATCAGTATGTTTCTAGGCATTCTTGGTGGCTGGATTGCGGGAGTTTACGGCGGATTCACCTCTTCTGATGAATTCATACAAGGACTTCAAACCGAATTTATCCCGTTTCATATCGTATATGCTTTTATCAAAACCATTCTATTTGCATTTTTACTATCAACAATTCCTTCCTTTCATGGTTATTACATGAAGGGTGGCGCACTTGAAGTAGGAAAAGCAAGTACCGTTTCCTTTGTTTGGACGAGTGTGATGATTATTTTGGTCAATTATATTTTAACCCAATTACTGTTAAGCAAATGATAGAAGTAAAAAACATTGAAAAATCGTTTGGAGAATCTAAAGTATTAAAAGGGATCTCTACTATTTTTGATACGGGTAAAACCAATTTAATCATTGGCCAAAGTGGATCTGGAAAAACCGTAATGCTTAAAAGTTTGCTTGGGATTTTCACACCCGAATCGGGTACGATCTCATTTGACGGACGCATTTATTCTGAATTGAATCCAGATGAAAAAAGGGATTTACGAACAGAAATCGGAATGGTTTTTCAAGGAAGTGCGCTTTTCGACAGCATGACCGTTGAAGAAAACATAGGTTTTCCATTAAAAATGTTTACTAATAAAAGTGATGAAGAAATTAGAGAACGTGCCAATGTTGTTATCAACAGGGTCAATCTAATCAACGCCAATCATAAGAAACCTTCTGAAATTTCGGGCGGAATGCAAAAACGAGTTGCCATTGCAAGAGCCATTGTAAACAATCCAAAGTATTTATTTTGTGACGAACCCAACTCTGGATTGGACCCAAAAACAGCTACTGTGATTGATAATTTAATTCATGAAATTACAGTAGAATACAACATCACAACTGTCATCAATACCCACGACATGAACTCAGTGATGGAAATTGGAGATAAAATCATCTTCCTTAAAGAAGGATTATTAGCTTGGGAAGGATCCAAAAAAGAAATCTTCAAAACAGACAATGAAGCCATTGTCGATTTTGTGTATTCTTCCAATTTATTCAAGAAAATTAGAAAAGCGCAAAACAAAGAGTTGTAATACCCGCTTTTTTACTTTTGTAATTTGGCGACGACTTGTTTGATGTCTTGCTCTTTACTTTTTGGATATATCAACAAAACATCTTGGTTATCTACGATGATGTAATCATGTAATCCATCAATCACTACCGTTTTCTTTGCATCCGATCGAATGATGTTATTGGAAGCATTTTCTAACAATACCGTTGCATTTACAACCGAATTATTTTGGTCGTCTTTATCCAATTTATCATGTAAAGAACCCCATGTTCCTAGATCATTCCAATCAAAGGTGGCAGGAAGTACGAACACATTGCTGGCTTTTTCCATCACCGCATAATCAATCGAAACGTTTTCTGCATCCGCATAATTCTCATTGATAAACTCACTTTCTGAAGGGGTATTGTAAGAGGCATTTCCTTTTTCGAACAGCGCAGTCATTTGCGGCTGAAATTTTTCAAATGCAGACAATATCGAAGGTACACTCCAGATAAAAATACCACCATTCCATAAAAAATTACCGCTAGCCAAAAACTGTTTGGCTGTTTCATAATTTGGTTTTTCTCTAAACTGATTGACTTTTTTGACTGAATTTGAGTCCGATTTATCGTATTCAATATATCCAAAACCTGTATTTGGAAAAGTAGGCTGGATACCCAATGTCAACAAAGCGTCTTCTTTTTGACAAAACTCAAAACAAGACGTAAGATTATCCGCAAATGATTGTTCGTCTTCAATCCAATGATCGCTTGGCGCCACAACCATGACAGCATTTGGGTTTTGATTTTTAATTTTTAACGTTGCATACAAAATACAGGGAGCTGTATTTCTCATTGCTGGCTCAAGCAATACCTGATCTTGTTTGATCAAAGGCAATTGATCGAGAACAATAGCATTGTAACGCTCGTTGGTTAATACCAATATGTTTTCTACAGGGACTATTTTGGCTAATCGACTGAACGTCTTTTGAATCAACGTCTCGCCAGAACCCAACATGTCGTGAAATTGCTTCGGAAAATCGGCGGTACTCACAGGCCAAAATCTTGAACCTACTCCACCTGCCATGATGATGGCATAATAATTTTTATTCATATCATTTCGAGACTTTTGGTCTTCTCATTTTAGTAATTATTACGGCAAATATATTTATAAAAAACAGTAATTCTGTTATGTAAGAAATAAATTATCGAAAAAGACCGATTCAATTTTAGTATCCATCCAATCCAAAAACACAAAACGACTAAGGTTTTACATCCGGAATTATTTCAACCTCAGCATTCGGATTGAATAAAAACAACCTACCCGAAGCTACTTCTATGCATTCGAAACGCTTTACTCGTACGCCTATTTTTTGGAAAGTTTTACCATTTTTAATTCTGAAAAAGCTGCCATTCGGAACTTCGTGAATATAATGCACATCGGGTTTTCGTTCATCAAATTGTTTCAAAGCAAAAGACAATCGTGCGTCGGTATCGCTACTAGCCGTTGGATTTCGGAAATGATTGGCAACCAATGGCAAAACGGTATGCGGAAAAATCTCCGGACGAATAAACGGAACCATTAGCCGTTGAAAAGTCATTTTCCATTCTACACCGTGTGGCAAAATATTCCTTCCAAACTTTTCAAAAGCTACTAAATGGGCAATTTCATGAATGAGCGTAATCAAAAAACGGTATTTATTCAAATTGGCATTGACTGTAATTTCATGTTTACCCGAAACACCTTTTCTATAATCTCCATGACGTGTCTTTCGCTCATTTACGATTTTGAGGTGCACGTGATTTGATTTTATCAATTCAAAGCTAAGTTGAACAGCATGTTCTGGAAGGTATTTTTGTAAAACTTCGCTCATAACTAGTTACCTGCTATGGATTAGTAGACGAAACTTGAAGCACTTTACCGTTGTAAAACGTATTGCCCGTCAGCGCAAAATTAGCAATATAATCTGCCATACCTTTTGCAGAAATTGGGGCTTCATAACCTGGGAAAGCCTCTGCTAACATTTCGGTTTGAACCGCACCCAAAGCCAAAACATTGAAAGAAATCCCTTGCTCTTTGTACTCTTCTGCTAGAAGTTCAGACAATGTAATCACAGCTCCTTTACTTGAGCTATAAGCTGCCAGTCCAGGAAATTTCAAGCTTCCTTGAATACCTCCCATTGAACTAATCGTAACGACATGACTTCCTTTGTTCATAAACGGTACACAAATTCGTGTCAGACTGGCTAATCCAAAGACGTTGACTTTGTATATCTTTTCAAAATCGGCAGTAGTGGTTTCTAAAAAGGGTTTAAACAAAAGCGATCCTGCATTATGAATGACAACATCCACTTTTTTCCAAGTTTGAGATAAAAACCCTTCCACTCGATTCACCTCATCATCATTGGACAAATCGATCGATAAGCAAGTGATGTTGGGATGTTGCATCAACTCCTGTGGTGTCTTTCTTGAAACTGCAAGAATTTGGTGACCAGCATGAGCTAATTGCAATGCTAGTTCATATCCTATTCCGCGTGAAGTACCCGTAATTATTATATTTTTCATTTCTTTTTTACTTGAATGTAAAGATAAAAAACTATTTAGAATATTTTCGATAAAACTTAAAGCCTTGTAGGCATCCCAATCCGACAAAGACAATTGGGAGAATTAACTTCATTAAATAAGCCGCTAACAATTCGGTCTGATTTGCCACAAAATGCAATGACAAAATCAACGAAAGCATTCCCATAAATGTACCTGCAACCGTTCCGAACACATAAAAATATTTTCTCGAATTAGAAATTTCAATGTGGTTGCCATTCAGTAAATATAAATTCCAACTTAACCAAAATGGAATCTGTATAAAATTAAACAAACTCAAATAAATCCCGAGAACAAAAGGTGACGTATCTAAATATATTTCGTCAAACAAAGCGATTGAAGTTGCGCTTTGAGAACTTGCATAAAAAACAAAAGCCAAAACAAACATAAAAAAGACAGAAAAACCTTCAATAAACTTAAGGAGTCTTTTATTTTCCATCAATTTTTTTGCAAAAAGCAACGTGGACAAAATCACCACAAATTCAATCAAAATAACACCGCCTAAATAGTACAGCGTACTCAAAAGACCTACTCTTTGAAATATTTCAAAACCCACTACATTCAAATACCCCAGCGGGATGGAGCCCAAAAAACTGACTAGAAAACCAACAAATATGTTTTTGAGTAGTTGCATTACATTTGGATGATTTTTCGAGCGTGTTGCAAGTGCATTTGGTATTCACGCATGCCTTCTTTAAACGTCAAGTAAGCACATCCGCGCTCGTGGTTTTGTTTACTAATTTGAAACATATAGGTAATGTGTCGAGCCAGCTCTTTCCAAGCAAAAAACAAAGAATGTTTTGGATCATAAATGTGCGTAGGCTCACTTCCTGCGCCATTTATTTCTACAATAGAAAAATGTTGTCCCATTTCTAGATCGGAAATGGATTGATACATCACATCCAGTCTTCCAAAATAAAACCCGTCAATTTGAGAGCAAATTTCGTTAAACGTAGCTGTTAATTCAGGAGTAATCCAATGGCTTGCGTCTATAAATTTGGCACCTCTAGCGTGGTTACCAAAGGGAACTAAATTTCTTTTTTCATGGGGTTCCAAAACCTCCTCCATTAATATAGTCATGTCTTTTTTTATGGCTTGTAGCTGAAAAGCGAAGCGGGGATTTTTACAAATCAATTGCTCAATGGTTGAAACACCATCCCCTTCTACAATTAAAAATTCCTTGGCTACAATTCCGGTAATACGACCCAAAGTTTCATTGGGAAATCGAACAAAAAAAATACCCATTTCATTTGAGTAGGGAATCAAATTTTGAATTAAATAATTAAAATCTGCCTTGCGATGATAGTTTTCAAAATCTTGGATAGAATTGATTTTTTTTACACCCGAACCACGAAGACCAATATCTGGCTTTGCGATAAAAGGAAAGTGAATTGAAGCCGTTTCCTGAATGGTTTTTGCTTTTTCAAATGATGTACTCGTGTCTATCATTTGAGTAACAGGATAATACTTTTGCGGAATTAAATCGTAAATTTTTATTTTTGACTCGTTCATAAATCCCCCGTTTTGAATCGTTGGATTACTTGCATTAAAAAAAAACAAAGAACGCGCACGAATGGCGTAAAAAATCCATAAAAAATAGATGGGTACGTAGACAACCTGAAAGGGCCAATACTCCCAATGCGTAAGTTTATGAAAGAATAGTTTCAAAATAATTTTATTACAGATTTATTGTATAGAAAGCAACGTTCGCCAAAGGCAACGCCTATTCAAATGTACATTATTTTATTTGTTGTACGGTCTTTTTTTGAGTTTGGAGATCAAAATAACGCATTTGAATTCCCTCTTCATCAAAAACAGTCTGAGTTACACTGAGGGTTTTAAGAAAATCTCCTCTATTTATGACCAACCCATTTTCTGTGTTTTCCGCTTCCGTTTGGGTGTGAAAGGCAACCATTTTTTCAGGATCTATAGCAACATGAGACGCCATAAAATCTCGAAACCATTCGGATCTTTGGTCCCGTATCTCTTTTGGATATAACGTTGCAGATGACCAAATGTACTGTTGGGTTGGATCTAAAGTAGTAAATGCTTTTTCAACTTCGTCCCATCTAAACTGAAACAAGGTCCCGCTTTGAAAAACGACCAAAGTGAAAGGCTCTATGTCTGTTAAATCAATCTGTTCCAATGCGGTCAAGGGCGAATCGGCTGCTATGACATCCAATACAATCAATCCCCTACTTTTTCTATACTGCTCTTTTGCAACATGTTTCTCCTCGGCACCATTCAGTAATACGATGAGTGTTCCCTCCTTCGAAACCACATACCAAGTCCCTCCTGCTTGGGGGTCTTTGGGGTAAACTATTTTTTTATCCTTCCATTCATATTCTTGAGGCGCTAAGGCACTTGGACGCACCACTTTTTCATCTCGATTCGAAGTGATGATAGAGGTTCCGTTGCAATAAATATAACTTACTGTGCACATTGCTTTCTATAGGCTAACGTTGAACGTGCAACACCAAAATCAGGATCAATTTCGATGGTATTGGATATAGTTATGGCTACTTTTATCAACGCTTGATGGTGAACACAATGATCCAAATTATACATCAATTCACGGTGATAATTGGTTGATATATTTGTTTGAAAATCGTCTGTTGTACTTTCTAAAATCAATGGCTTGTTTGGCTTTTCTATATCCTCCAAAATAAAATCAATGATGTGCAATGCCACATTTGGCTGCGTCTGAAGGGTCGTGTCTCGTTTTCTTTGATCATAATTGATCGTTCCTGAATCGTACTGAGTAAGCAGACATTGAAACATTTCTAATACATGGCGTGTATGCTCACCAATCGTTGCTCCGCTTAATGCAGGACAGGGATTTGAAAAATCTTGAGCAGATAATTTTTGAACTACTTGCGCTAGTTCTTGTAGGCTTTTCTTAGCGGATTGATATATCATACAGGCTTATTTTTATTCAAATATAAAAGAAAAAACCCTTCAGAAAAATGAAATCTAAAGGGTTTTAACAAATAGTTAAGTTCTATTACAAATCTAACAAGCCTCTTGAAATAACAATACGTTGTATTTCTGAAGTTCCTTCATAAATTTGAGTAATTTTTGAATCACGCATCATTCGTTCTACGTGGTACTCGGCTACATAACCATTTCCACCATGAATTTGAACGGCTTCGTTCGCAACTTCTAAAGCAATTTCAGAAGCATATAATTTTGCCATAGCCCCTGAATGCGCAATGTCTTTTCCTTCGTCTTTTTCACAAGCCGCTTTCATGACTAATAATCTAGCAGCAGTTACTTTAACATACATGTCGGCTAATTTGAATGCAATTGCTTGGTGGTTAAAAATTTCTTTGCCGAAAGCTTTTCTTTCGTGTGCATATTTCAAAGCGATTTCATAAGCTCCTGTTGCAATTCCTAGTGCCTGAGACGCAATACCAATACGACCTCCGTTCAAAACGTTCATCGCAAAAGCAAATCCGAATCCATCCGCTCCAATTCTATTTTCTTTAGGAACTTTTACATCGGTAAAAAGTAAAGAATGCGTATCGCTTCCTCTAATTCCCATTTTCTTTTCTTTCGGACCAATTTCAAAACCTGCCCATCCTCTTTCAACGATAAACGCATTGATCCCTTTGTGTTTTTTCTCCACATCGGTTTGTGCGATCACAATATAAGTAGAAGCTGTAGAACCATTGGTTATCCAGTTTTTGGTACCATTCAATAAATAATGATCTCCCATGTCAACTGCGGTCGTTTTTTGCGAAGTTGCATCACTTCCAGCTTCTGGCTCAGAAAGACAGAAAGCACCAATCACATCTCCTTTTGCAAGAGGCACCAAATATTTCATTTTTTGCTCTTCGTTGCAATATTTTTCAATTCCGGCACAAACCAACGAGTTATTTACCGACATGATTACTGCAGCAGATGCATCCACTTTTGCAATTTCGGTCATGGCCAATACATAGGAAATACTATCCAAGCCTGCACCGCCGTACTTCGGATCAACCATCATTCCCATAAAACCTAACTCAGCCATCATTTTGACTTGCTCTGTTGGGAATTTTGAATGCTCATCTCTTTCTATAACTCCCGGCAACAATTCAGTTTGAGCAAAATCTTTTGCTGCTTGTTGAATCATTAAATGTTCTTCGGTAAGATTAAAATCCATATTTTTGTATAATATAAATTAGTAAATGTTTAATTTTAGACTTCAAAAGTAGGATAATTTTATTAAATTCTCAAACGATTTCGTAAATTTAGAAAGATGATCAAAAATTCGTACCAATGTATCGGTGTCATGTCGGGCACCTCACTCGATGGGGTCGACTTAGCACATATTCATTTTACCCTAGATAATAACAAATGGGTATATACCCTACATGAAGTTGCGACGATTCCTTATCCATCGGAATGGATCGAACTTCTCAAATCAGCCATTGGTTTTTCTGACGAAAAATTAAAAGAACTGAACGAAAAATATACCGATTATCTTGGAGAAATTATCCTTCAATTTATAGAGAAAAATAAGATTACAGCCATCGATGCGGTTTGTTCGCACGGGCACACCATCTTACACCAACCTCAAAATGGTTTTACACTTCAAATAGGAAACTTGCCAAAAATCGCTCAGATAGTAAATCAAAAAGTGATCTGTGATTTTCGAGTGCAAGATGTGCAACTAGGTGGTCAAGGTGCGCCCTTGGTTCCTATTGGTGATCGTATTTTATTTTCGGAATTTGATTATTGTTTGAATTTGGGTGGGTTTTCAAACATCTCATTCGAAGAAAAGGGACAACGAACTGCTTTTGATATTTCGCCCGTAAATACGGTCTTAAATTATTATGCCAACCAACTTGGTTTTGAGTATGATGACAAAGGTACCTTGAGCCGATCTGGAAAAATGAATCCTGACTTATTCAAAGAACTGAATGATTTAGCCTATTATAAAAAAGCGCATCCAAAATCGTTGGGGTTTGAATTTGTAAAAGAAATCATATTGCCATTAAT
>JAGNYR010000098.1 GCA_017984835.1 Flavobacterium sp.
GGAATGTTTTCTTGAAGCGAACCAGATGTACCAATACGAACAATATTAAGTGAAGTCAATTCAGGTTTGATTGTTTTTGTTTGCAAATCAACATTCACCAAGGCATCCAATTCATTCATAACAATATCAATGTTATCAGGACCGATACCCGTTGAAATGACTGAAATCTTACACCCTTTATAATAACCCGTTTGTGTTTTGAATTCTCTTTTTTGTTGCGAAAACTCAATCGAATCAAACCATTTTGTGATTTTTTCAACACGGCTTTGATCTCCTACAAATAGGATGTTATGGGCGATGTTTTCAGGTTTTAGATTTAAGTGGTACACACTTCCATCGGGGTTCAATATTAATTCTGATGATTGTATCATTTTTTATAATGGATAATGGTAATTGATATATTAACCGCCAACACGTTTTGTTTTGAATCCTTTATCTTGTAATATTTTCATGATTTTATCACGAAAGTCACCTTGAATAATGATTTCACTATCTTTAAAAGTACCCCCCACGGCCAATTTATTTTTAATTTCTTTAGCTAATAGCTTGAAGTCTTCGTCTTCTCCTTCATAACCAGAAATTATGGTAGTGGGTTTACCTTTTCGTTTTTCATATTTACAAATCATCGGTTCTTGCTGCACGAATAATGTATGAGGCGTTTCCTCCATTATTTCGGGTTCATTCGATACTTCATAATCTGGAAATAATTTTTTTAATTGATCTTGTAAATCCATATTTTTTTATCGCAGATTGATCGTAATTACTTATTTTTTATCAAACCTAATTCAACCAAACGCTCATTCAAATATGCTCCCGCAGTAATGTCTTCAAATTGTTTTGGATGATCTGCGTCGATACATTGTGGCAAACAATTCAAGGGCATATCACTTACTGGATGCATAAAAAACGGAATGGAATATCTTGAAGTCCCCCATGATTCACGTGGCGGATTTACTACTTGATGAATGGTCGATTTTAATTTATTGTTTGTGTGACGCGATAACATGTCGCCCACATTGATCATCAATTCATCAGGTTGTGCCATGGCATCAATCCAATCACCATCGTGATTTTGAACTTGCAATCCTTTTCCTTGTGCACCCATCAAAAGGGTTATTAGGTTTATGTCACCATGGGCAGCAGCTCTAACGGCTCCATCCTTAGGTTCATCAGTGATCGGTGGGTAGTGAATTGGACGTAAAATACTATTTCCATTGGCAATATAATCATCAAAATAGAATTCGTCCAAGCCAATATGCAAAGCCAATGCTCTTAATACATATATCCCCGTTTTTTCCAGCATTTGATAAGCTTGTTTACCGGTAGCGTTAAAATTTGCTAATTCATTTACGGTGACGTTTTCAGGGTATTCAGAAGCATATTTTGAATCTTTACTTACATATTGTCCAAAATGCCAAAACTCCTTCAAATCACCTGCAGATCTTCCTTTAGCATGTTCTTTTCCAAAAGAAACATAACCTCTTTGGCCTCCAATGCCCGGAATTTCATATGTAGATTTCACTTCAAGTGGTAACGAAAAAAAATTTCGAACTTCACTGTAAAGATTTTCAACCAATTGATCATCAAGAAAATGACCTTTTAAAGCCACAAAACCAATTTCTTCATAAGCTTTGCCGATTTCATTTACAAATTTTTGTTTACGTGCCGGATCATCCGACAGGAAATCACGTAAGTCAACACTAGGAATTTGTTGCATACAATAACTTTTTATATTAGTAATTTTAAATAGAATAACTCCTCTACTTACTTACAAAAGTATTGATTTTTATGTAAATTTTAGGTTCCAAACAAAACAAATTATTCCATCTATTAATAATAAAGGATCGACCACTTATTATTGCTAATTTTATCAACGATCTATTGTAGATGCTAAATATTTAAGTCGCTTAAAATCAATGTATTAATATAACTATTCTTTTTTTACCTGATATTTTTTCTTTGTAATAAAACGATATAGTTGTAATTTTATAGCATTCAATTTAATACTTTTGTAAAAAAAACACCCCTATGACTTTTGATAGAAAAGATATTTCAAATATTCAACTTTTAGAATTATATAAAAAATTACTTAAACCTAGGATGATAGAAGAAAAAATGTTGATTCTTCTTCGTCAAGGTAAGGTGTCTAAATGGTTTTCTGGAATAGGTCAAGAAGCTATTTCGGTTGGTATAACGGCAGCATTAGATCCTGATGAATACATTTTACCAATGCACCGAAATTTAGGTGTATTTACAAGTAGAAACATCCCATTATTCCGACTCTTTTCACAATGGCAAGGTAAAAAATCTGGCTTTACAAAGGGAAGAGATCGTAGTTTTCATTTTGGCACTCAAGAGTTCAAGATTATTGGAATGATCTCACATTTGGGTCCGCAAATGGGTGTTGCAGACGGGATAGCATTAGCCAATAAGTTAAAGCAAAACGGAAAAGTAACTGCTGTATTTACTGGTGAGGGCGCCACTTCTGAAGGGGATTTTCACGAAGCATTGAATATCGCTTCTGTCTGGGAATTGCCGGTTCTTTTTGTAATTGAGAATAACGGATATGGTCTTTCAACTCCTACAAATGAGCAATACAAATGTGAGAATTTAGCAGATAGAGGAATTGGTTATGGAATGGAAAGTCACATCATCGATGGAAACAATATTTTGGATGTCTATCTAAAAGTCAAAGAGCTGAAAGAATCCATGATTGCACATCCAAGACCTGTATTGTTAGAGTTCAAAACTTTTAGAATGCGAGGTCATGAAGAGGCGAGTGGAACCAAATATGTTCCGCAAGAACTCATGGATGTTTGGGCTGAAAAAGATCCAATATCAAATTTCAAAAAATATCTAT
>JAGNYR010000023.1:0-11320 GCA_017984835.1 Flavobacterium sp.
GAAAGTGATCAAAGGTCTCGGTTATGGCTTGGATGAAGAAGCAATTCGCGTTGTAAGTAGTTATAAAAATTGGATTCCGGGCATGCAAAGAGGTAGAAAGGTACGTTGTTCCTATAATTTACCTCTTAGTTTGAGTGCCGATTAATCATTTGAATAAAGTTGTTTTAATATAACCTCATAAAGGAATTCTCCACATGCACACTAGAAATATTATTCAAATCGCGGCAGCTGCAGAAAATAATGCTTTAGGAAAAGACAATCAACTTTTATGGCATTTGCCGGATGATTTCAAACATTTTAAAGACCTTACTTCGGGCCATTTCATCATTTTAGGAAGAAAGACTTTTGAAAGTTTTCCAAAACCATTGCCTAATAGAACCCACGTCATCATTACAAGAAATAAAGATTACAAAGCGGAAGGTTGCATCGTTGTAAATTCAATTGAGCAAGCGATTGAAGCGGCACCCGTAAACGAAGATGTTTTTGTAATTGGTGGTGCTGAAATTTACAAGCAATCGCTTCCATTTTCTAATAAGATTGAACTGACACGCGTGCATCAAGATTTTGAGGCAGATGCTTTTTTTCCTGACCTCAATGAGGACGAATGGCAACTTGTACACAGTCAATACCATGCAAAAGATGAAAAACATGCCATCGATTTTACGTTTCAAACATTTGTAAAAAAATAGACCCACATTTCTTTTTTCGTTTCGTACTTTTGTCCACTAAAATTCAAACCCATGGCTTCTAATATTACTCCGTATAAAGACTCTAATTTAGGGAAAAAGGAACAAGTAGCTCAAATGTTCAATACTATTTCTGGAAATTATGATGGCCTTAACCGCGTGATTTCGTTTGGAATTGACATCAAATGGAGAAAAAAAGTGCTGCAGTTAGTAGCCGCTAAAAATCCAGATAGTATTCTTGATATTGCAACGGGTACAGGAGATTTAGCCATTTTGATGACACAAACCAATGCCGATAAAATTGTGGGATTGGACATTTCAGAAGGAATGCTCGAAGTGGGAAGAAAAAAGATCGCAGAAAAAAAACTACAAAATAAAATTGAGATGATTTTGGGCGATTCTGAAAACATGCCTTTCCCAGATCATCACTTTGATGCGATTACGGTTTCATTTGGAATTCGAAATTTTGAAACCCTTGAAAAGGGCCTTGCAGAAATTCTGAGGGTATTAAAACCCAATGGTATTTTTGTGATATTAGAAACGTCAAATCCAACCCAAACGCCTTACAAACAAGGGTATCATTTTTATACCAAAAACGTTTTACCTTTAATTGGAAAATTATTTTCAAAGGATAATGTAGCCTACGGTTATCTTTCTGAATCAGCAGCTGTTTTTCCGTTTGGTGAAGCATTGAACAATATTTTGAGAAAAGTGGGGTTTATAGAAGTGAAAGCGATGCCTCAAACTTTTGGGGTTGCTACCATTTATACCGCTTCCAAAAAATAATTTGAAATGAAGAAAGTTGTTCTCCTACTTTTATTAGTACTCTCTTTCCCTGTATTTTCTCAAACCAAGGGAATTTTCAGTAAGGATCCCATCGTTAATTTAGAAAATTGGGACAAACAAAGAACGTACTGGGGGTATTACTTGGGATTTAATTCGTATGATTTTAAATTCGATTACAAATCGCCAAATCAGGAAATATTAGTGAATAAAAATACAGGATTTAATGTTGGATTGATAGGTGATTTGCGATTGCAAGAATACATCAACCTTCGATTTGAGCCTGGATTGTCTTTTACACAAAGAAATTTAACGTATACCAACATTGTTGATGCAAATGATGCGAGGAGAGAAGTAAAATCGACTTATATTCACTTTCCGTTATTGTTGAAATTTTCGGCAAAAAGAACCGGAAATGTGCGTCCTTTTGTAGTAGGTGGAGTTTCAAGAACTTTAAATCTATCTAGTAATTCAAAATTGTTAGATGATAATGCCCAAGAGATTTTTCGAGTAAAAAAGTGGACCAATAACTACGAACTCGGATTAGGAATTGACTTGTATACCGAATATTTTAAGTTTACACCTTCTATTAGAGGTGTTTTCGGAATGGGGGATGAGTTAATTCGTGATAATGCAGCTAACAGTCCTTGGACCGGAAATGTGAACTCGATGGTTACACGAGCCGTTTTTATCAATTTTACTTTTCAATAGTAGTTCTTTTAAACTCACTTAAAAAAATAGCCGTCGCCGTTGCCACGTTCAAGCTTTCAGCTTTTTGAAGAGCTCCAAATTTTGGAATCGCAATTTTATGTGTAACGCATTTTTTTACCGTTTCAGAAATTCCATTGGCTTCATTGCCTAAAACCAGTACCGATTTTTTTTCAAGTTGTTCGGTATAAACGTTGTTTCCATCCATGAAGGTTCCATAAACGGGTAGTTGGAAGGTAGGTAATAACTCTTCTAGATTTTCATAAAACACCTGTACTCTTGTAATTGATCCCATGGTAGCTTGCACCACTTTTGGATTGTATAAATCGACCGTGTTTTCTGAACATACTAGGTTTTTCACCCCATACCAATCGCAAAGTCGAATGATGGTCCCAAAATTCCCAGGGTCACGAACATCGTCTAGCACAACCGTTAAATCGTCTATTGTGAATGTTTTTGGTTGTGGTATTTTGAATAGGGCCAAACAATTATTTGGGGTTGATAGGCAAGTTATTTTTTTTAATTCACTTTCAGAAATGACTGTTTTTTTTGATGCATTCACCTCACTAAAAAGCTGCTCGGTCACATACAAATGTTCAAGTACAAAATTTGATTGTAATAATTCTTGAATTACCTTTACACCCTCGGCAATAAAAAGTTGGTTTTTTTGCCTGTATTTTTTTTGTTGTAAACTAGTAATTAGTTTAATTTGGTTTTTACTAACCATAAAAAATGTACTTTTGAATTAAAATTAGCATCCTTTGAAAAAACGCATTACAAAAATATCATTATTTATTTTAATAGGCTCTATTATTCTTGCTTGTAATTCGACAAAACGAATTGCAAACGGGAAAAGATTGCTTACCAATGTTGATATTTCGGTGAATGATGTAAAAAACACGCAAGAGGATGTCTTTTTTCAATTATATCAAAAACCGAACTCAAAATTCTTAGGATATAGACTCCGTCTAGGGTTGCATAATTTGGCTACGCCCAAAAGCGACTCGTTGTACCATGTTTGGCTCTCTAAAAAGCCCAATACCCACCGTTTTTTAACCCGATTGCTTTCTGAAAAACAAGTGAACAGATTGGGAGAATCCTTCTTGGTTTCGGGATGGGATAATTTTTTGATGGGAATTGGTGAGCCTCCGGTTGTTTTTGATTCTACAAGTACGAATAAGTCATTGAAAAGATTACAATCGTACTACTACAACCAAGGGTATTTTAATGTAAAATCCTCTTTTACATCGGATACTTCCAAAACCAAAAAAGTGGGTCTGCATTACAAAGTTCAGTTAGGAACCCCATTTTTACTAGATAGTTTGTCGACCGATATTTCCACCAAAGTGCTCGATTCGATGTATCAGGCAAAAAAAGCAAGCTCGTTTATCAAATCAAATCAGCAGTACAAAACTGTTGATTTCGACAATGAACGTTCCCGCATTACGAATGACTTTAAAAATAACGGGGTTTACTTTTTTCAACCTAATTATGTTGTTTTTCATTTAGATACCATCAATACAAATAAAAAAGCCAACGTAAAATTAATCATCCGAGATCAAGAAATCCGTGTGAATGACTCAACCAAAACGCAACCATTCAAAGTATTTTCGGTAAGTAAAATCAATATTTACACCGATGTTTCCAATAAAAAGAACAATATTTTTGTAAAAGACAGCGTGCAATACAACGGGTTTAATTTGTACAGTGAAAATAAATTGAAATACCGACCAAAGGCCATTACCGATGCTGTTTTTATCACGCCTGGAAGTCTTTATTCTGAAACCAAAACCTTGTTGACTTCAAAATACTTGAGTAACCTAAAAGTTTTTGATTATCCAACCATTCATTATCAAATAGATCCTAAGAATGAAAATCAACTGATAGCCAATATTTTCTTGACGCCTCGAGAAAAATATACCTTTGGAATCTCAGCTGATTTTATCCATTCCAATATTCAAGATTTTGGAATATCGGGAAATACGTCACTGAAAATAAACAATGTGTTGAATGGTGCTGAAACGTTTCAAATTGGATTGAGAGGAAATGTAGGAGCAGCAAAAGATTTGGCCAATCCAAAAAATAATTTTTTTAATATTTCAGAATTTGGTATTGATGCCCGATTAAATTTTCCGAGGATATTTTTCCCTTTCAGAACCGAAAAAATCATCCCGAAAAGCATGATCCCCACGACAACTCTCAGTATTGGTTTGGCAAAACAAACCAACATTGGATTAGATAAGCAGAGTTTTACGGGTTCCTTTGCTTATAACTGGACCCCTCAAAAAAACAAGGCTTTCAAGTTTTCGCTTTTGGATGTGCAGTATATAAAAAATGTCAATGTAGGCAATTATTACAACGTGTATACTTCGTCTTACAACACGTTGAATGAACTTGCCATTAAATATAATGCCGATACGGGTTATTTTAACAACAACAATTATGTGGATGGATTGGTAATAGAATCGGGTATTCAGGATTGTTTTTCGGATGTGAATGTATTGAGTCAAATTCAACAAAACGAAACTGATATCAAACGATTGTATAGTGTTTTTGAGCGTAAAGATCGACTTACAGAAAACAATTTGATTGTGTCTTCAAGTGTTCAGTTTAATTACAATTCTCAAAAAGATGCCAACGACGAAAATTATTTTGCCATCAAAACAAAGTTTGAATCTGCCGGAAACTTGGTCTCTTTCATTTCGAAACTAACCAACGGAATACAAAATCAAGATACCAAAACCCTCTTTAACGTGGCTTATTCACAATATGCGAAAGCAGAATTTGAACACATCAAACATTGGGAATTGGGGAGAAAAAAAGTCTTTGCTGTTAGAAGTTTTGTTGGAATTGCAGTACCCTATGGAAACTCGTCAAGCATTCCCTTTTCAAGGAGTTACTTTGGTGGAGGCGCAAATGACATACGAGCTTGGCAACCCTATAGTTTGGGGCCGGGTGCTAGTGTAGGGTATTTGGATTTTAACGAAGCCAATATGAAGATATCATGCAACGCCGAATACAGATTTCCTGTTTTCGCAAAAATATACGGAGCTTTATTTGTGGATGCCGGAAATATTTGGAATGTATTTGATAATATCGACGATCCTAAATACAAATTTGAAGGATTAAAATCACTACAAAATACGGCCATAGGAACTGGATTTGGTATTCGATATGATTTTGGACTGTTTATTTTTAGAGGAGATTTCGGACTCAAAACGTACAATCCGTCTAAAGAAGTGGGAGAAAAATGGTTCAAAGAAGTTACTTTGTCAAAAACTGTTGTAAATATTGGAATAAATTATCCATTCTAAAAATAGAAATTATTATTTTTGCACCCTTAACTATTAAATAAAACAACACAATGGCTCATAACATTAAACCTGGAGTTGCTACTGGAGATGAAGTACAAGCAATTTTCAATTATGCAAAAGAAAAAGGATTTGCTTTACCAGCAGTAAACGTAACAGGATCTAGCACCGTGAATGGTGTAATCGAAACAGCAGCAAAATTAAACGCACCTGTTATCATTCAATTTTCTAATGGTGGTGCTCTATTCAATGCAGGAAAAGGTCTTTCTAATGCAGGTGAAAAAGCAGCTATATTAGGTGGAATTGCAGGAGCAAAACATATCCATACTTTGGCAGAAGCTTATGGAGCAACAGTTATCTTGCATACAGATCATTGTGCTAAAAAATTACTTCCTTGGATTGACGGTTTGTTAGATGCTTCTGAAAAACATTTTGCAGAAACAGGAAAACCATTGTTCTCTTCTCATATGATCGATCTTTCTGAAGAGCCGATTGAAGAAAACATCGAAATTTGTAAAACATACCTTGCTCGAATGAGCAAAATGGGTATGACCTTAGAAATCGAACTTGGAATTACAGGTGGAGAAGAAGATGGTGTTGACAATTCAGATGTTGACAGCTCAAAATTATACACACAACCAGAAGAAGTTGCTTATGCATACGAAGAGCTTTCTAAAATCAGCCCTAGATTTACAATAGCAGCTGCCTTTGGAAACGTTCACGGGGTATACAAACCAGGAAATGTGAAATTGACTCCAAAAATCTTGAAAAATTCTCAAGATTATGTTCAAAATAAATTCAATACAGGTCCAAATCCAGTAGATTTTGTTTTCCATGGTGGATCAGGTTCTACTTTAGAAGAAATCAGAGAAGGTATTTCTTACGGAGTTGTGAAAATGAATATTGATACCGATTTACAATTTGCTTTCACAGAAGGAGTTCGTGATTATGTGGTAAAATATGTTGATTATTTAAAAACACAAATTGGAAATCCAGAAGGATCTGAAGTACCAAACAAAAAGTACTATGATCCAAGAAAATGGATTAGAGAAGGTGAAGTTACTTTCAATACGAGATTAGAGCAAGCATTTGCTGATCTAAACAACATCAATACATTATAAAAAAATCACGGACTGTTATTTTTCGATAACAGTCCGTTTTATTTAATAAAAAATAATATTATGGCTTGGTTTAAAAGAACAGAAAAGGGAATTACAACCGCTACAGAAGATAAAAAAGATGTTCCTAAAGGGCTTTGGTACAAATCGCCTACAGGAAAAATTGTAGATCAAGACGAACTTGCAAGAAATTTATGGGTAAGCCCAGAAGATGATTTTCATGTTCGAATAGGAAGTAAAGAATACTTTGAAATTCTTTTTGATGATAATCAATTCAAAGAATTGGATGCAAAAATGACATCAAAAGATCCGCTTCATTTTGAGGATACCAAAAAATATTCAGATCGTTTAAAAGATGTTCAAGCCAAAACAAAATTATACGACGCTGTTAGAACAGGTGTTGGAAAATCAAAAGGAAATGAATTAGTAGTTTGTTGTATGGATTTTGCTTTTATCGGCGGATCTATGGGAGCTGTTGTGGGTGAGAAAATCGCTCGTGGAATTGATTATGCAATAAAAAACAGAGTGCCTTTTGTAATGATTTCAAAATCAGGGGGTGCTCGTATGATGGAGGCTGCATACTCACTGATGCAATTAGCTAAAACTTCTGCAAAATTAGCGCAGCTAGCAGAAGAAAAAATCCCATACATCTCTTTATGTACCGATCCAACAACGGGAGGCACAACTGCTTCATATGCAATGTTAGGGGACATCAACATATCTGAGCCAGGAGCCTTGATCGGTTTTGCCGGTCCAAGGGTAGTTCGTGATACAACAGGTAAAGATTTACCAGAAGGATTTCAAACAGCTGAGTTCGTGTTAGAACATGGTTTCTTAGATTTTATTTCACCAAGAAAAGAGTTGAAGGACAAAATCAATTTATACATTGATTTGATTCTAAATCAAAATATCAGATAAAAAAATTCCCAAGTTGATTCTTGGGATTTTTTTTTGATTATTTTTACTAAAAAAAGATGATTGCTACTATAAAGACAATAGATCATGAAGTAAGGATAGATTTATCTAAGCCTATTGACATCTCTTTGCCTATTTCTAATACCGATCAAAACCCGATTGCCTGGTATATTGAAAAGCCAGCCATTGAGCCGGTTGTTTTTGGCGATTGGATTGGAAGAGTTTCTGAAGGAAGTTCAACAAATTTCAACTCTATTTTTTTTAATCCTCACGGACATGGAACGCATACCGAGTGCCTTGGTCATATTACCAGGGATTTTTATTCCATCAACCAATGTTTGAAGCAATTTGTTTTCACTGCCGAACTCATTTCAATAACCCC
This sequence comes from Flavobacterium sp., assembly GCA_017984835.1. Lineage (GTDB taxonomy): Bacteria > Bacteroidota > Bacteroidia > Flavobacteriales > Flavobacteriaceae > Flavobacterium. The sequence goes on from JAGNYR010000023.1 coordinate 7,904, forward strand.
CGAGAAAATAGGAGAGGATGCCATCATTTCATTGGCTCAAATCCAGCAATCCTTAGAGGGTAAAAACACAGAATCGCTCATCATTCGGACGAGGCCCAATCTGTTAGATAAAAAAAACAAGAACTATTCAAATACCAATCCGCCCTATTTATCGGAAGCTGCCGCTGCATACATCAAAGACTGCGGAATTCAACATTTATTGATTGATTTGCCAAGTGTGGATAGAGAAGAAGACGAAGGGAAACTTTTGGCACATAAGGCTTTTTGGAATGTCAAGGATACGATCGAAGTTAATAGCGACGCAAGGTTTCATGCAACCATTACAGAGCTTGTATTTGTTGACGATGCCATTTCTGACGGAAGTTATATCTTAAATCTGCAATTTGCTTCTTTTGAAAACGATGCGAGTCCGAGTAAACCTATACTATATACCCCTTTGTAATGAATATTCAACAGTTTTATGAATTTAGCTTGGCTAAAAAAGGAGTTACAGAACACTTTCCTTTTGATCAAGATACGTTGGTATTAAAAGTTGGCGGCAAAATGTTTGCGCTGACGTCCTTGTCTGATTGGGAAAAAGGATGTCCTTCTCTTAATTTGAAATGCGACCCCGATTATGCGCTTGAGTTACGAGCTTCTTATGATGCCATTCTTCCAGGTTATCACATGAGTAAAAAACATTGGAATACCGTTCAAATAAATGGTACGCTCACGAATGCCATGATTTGTCAGTTGATTACAGATTCATATACTTTGGTGTTTGAGAGTTTGCCTAAGAAAATCAAAAACGAAATACAGGAATTATAAAATTAGGCATTACTTTTGCATGGCAATGTCAATAAAAAACATACGTATGATAGATAATTTGAAAAAAATATTAAATGAAGACCAAGATCCCAAAGCGATTGAAAAAATAACTTCAAAGCTGCAGAATCTTTTGATGTCCAATGAAGAAATAGGATATATCGCTGTTCAGAAAAAACCTGCAGTGACTATTTTGCCAGATAGTATCGTAGTGACCAACAAACGAATTATTTTGTGTAAACCAAAGAATTTAGGGTTATCGATGGAGTTTATTGATACCGATTGGTCGGATGTAGCGGCTAGTTTCGTAAAAGAAGGTATTTTAGGTTCTGATTTTACCTACACGACCAATTCAGACATCACGCATACGGTAGATTATTTACCCAAAAATCAAGCAAGAAAACTTTATACGTTTGCAAAAGAACAATTGGATCTATTGAAAAGTGGTGGTACAGTTAATGCTTCCCATGCTTCGGTTGCTTCACCTGCCGTAGTAGAAGAAATTGAAACAGAAGAAGTGACTAATTTTGCAGAGCTCATTACAGAATCACCAAGTCAATCGCTTGAAGTAAGCCAATCAGAACATTCTTTATCTCAATTGTCTAAAGAAGAATTGTTTGACAAGCTTCAAAATTATAAAAAGCTGTTAGATAACGGCTTGATTTTGCAAGGCGAATACGATCGATTGAAAAATGAAATCATAGGCTTGTTATAAATACAAATATTTGGTCATAAAAAAAGCAAATAGGTTCACATCTATTTGCTTTTTTTTATGTTGTTTGTTGGGTTACAAAATTACCATTCGTTCACTTTGTTGGCATCCATTTTCAAGAAGATAAATAGCAATATCGTAAATCCCCAAAGTCCAGATCCTCCATACGAAAAGAAAGGTAAAGGAACTCCAATGGTTGGAAAAATTCCGATGACCATGGCAATATTTACAAAGAAATGAATGAATAATATTCCGGCGACACAATAGCCGTAGACCCTACTGAATTTTGTTTTTTGCCTCTCGGATAAGTAAATAAGTCGTAGAATCAATCCGACAAACAACCCAATCACAAAAATAGACCCAATAAAACCCCATTCTTCTCCAACGGTAGTAAAAATGTAATCGGTATGTTGTTCGGGTACAAATCCACCTTTGGTTTGTGTGCCTTCCAAATAGCCTTTTCCAATAAATCCTCCCGATCCTATTGCAATTTCAGATTGGTTTGTGTTGTATCCAACACCTTTTAAATCGACCTCTTTTCCTAGTAATATATTAAAACGATCTCTATGGTGCTGCTTGAATACATTGTTGAAAACGTAATTCACAGAAAAACTAAATCCAGATACGATGATTAATAAAAGTACACTGAGAATGATATTTCGGTCGACGATCCTACTTCTAAAATAATTGATCACTAATACAACCAAAGTAATCCCAATAATGATAAATGGATTGTCAAAAGCAAGAGTCAAAACAAAAAGTAGGATTGCTATGAAACCAGTCCACACAAACCAGCTAGGAAGACCCTCTCTGTAAAGTACTAAAATAAAGGCACTATAGATCAATGCACTTCCCGGATCGGGTTGAGGTAAAATCAACATCACCGGAAGAAAGATGATAATAATTGCCTGAATTTGTCGGTTGACTTCCTTTAAATTCACCTGTATATCACTTAGATATTTAGCTAATGCTAAGGAAGTAGCTGCCTTTGCAAATTCGGAAGGTTGTAGTGTAAATCCACCAATTCCATACCAACACCGCTGTCCAGCAATGGTTTTACCAAAGGCAAACAGTCCCAGTAATGTGACCAGTGAAATGATAAAAATAACTATGGAAAACTTCTCGTAAAACTTCGCATCCACAGTCAGTACAATAAATATCAGTGGAATGGTAAAAACGATAAACAAAAACTGCTTACCATATATTTGGGTAAAATCAATGATGGCATTTGAATCTACATTCGAAGAAAGAGAAGACGAATAAATGTTTAGCCATCCCATGGTTACAAGTGCTATATATATAATAACACTTATCCAATCAATATTACTAGTTACATTTTGATTTTTCATCTATTTACCAGCTGATTTTTTTGTTACCGTATCTTTTGCGACTTTAACTTTAGCAATACTGTCTTGTTTTCTCATTTTTACGGTTGCTAAACTATCTTGCTTGTTTCTAGGCAATAATTTGTCGTATTGACCTTGTAGACTTCCCGTTAGCATTCTAGTCTCTAGATCTGTACGTGATATTTTCTTCTTTAAATATTTTTCAATCATTAATGATGTGATTGGACCTGCCCATCGTGCTCCCCAATAACCGTTTTCAACAAATACAGCAATGGCAATTTTTGGGTTTTCTTTGGGTGCAAAAGCCACAAAAATAGAGTGATCTTGTAATTTTACCCTTTGTCCATTTACACGTAAATAGTTTTCTGCGGTACCCGTTTTTCCGCAAATATCAATTCCAACTACATTCAAACCTTGTGCTGTTCCAAAATTATACACATCGTACAATCCATTGATGACGGGTTCAAAGTGTTTTCTGTCAATGGTTGTCATGTGTTTGGTTCGGAAGCTTTTGTCAATGACATTGCCTTCAATTTTCTTGATGATATGAGGGGT
>JAGNYR010000023.1:11420-16550 GCA_017984835.1 Flavobacterium sp.
CCTTTCTGACCTCTTAAGTAGGTTTCATAACTTTCTTCTACCCCTTGTTTTCCAATCAAGTCACCACCTACATAATAAGGGTTTTTTGCAATAATTTTCTCATTAACTTGGGTGATGAATCCAAATACATTGGATCCGTATTCAAATTGATAATCTCTTAAAGCTCTTTTCTGAATATAAAATCCTTCAAATTTTCTTACTTTTTCTTGGAAGGCAGCATATTCAACTTTGTTAAGTTGCGCTAAAAAGACTGAAGGCAACATTGGGCTATAAACTCTCGCTTTCGCCATTTTTTCATCAAAATATTCTTTGGTGATGTCCAGTAATTTACAGAATTCAGTCGTGTCGATTTTTTTTACGTCACGAGGAATAACCATCACATCGTAAGATGGTTGGTTGGCAACCAATAGTTTTCCGTTTCGGTCATAGATATACCCACGTTCTGGATAATCGTATTTTATTTTTATCGCATTATTTTCAGATTTTAACTTAAAGGAATCGTCAATAATTTGTAAATAAAATATTCTTAATATCAACAGACCAGCACCTATAATTACAATCGAAGGGAGTAATGCTTTTCTCATTGTTTACTCGGTTTTATTAAGTAAATAATTAAAATACATAAAAGGGTTGTGAAAAGGGTACTTACTATTGTTCTTACAAGGATGTCCCAAAGTGAGCTCAGTGTAAAAACCTCAAGGATGAATAAAGTTAAGTGGTGAATGACCACCGAAAGTAATATAAATGAAAATCGTTCCGGCGATAATTTATCGTTGATGCGAATGGTTTGGTATTCATAACTCAATCCGAATGCAAATTTAAACAGCATAGGTCTGTAATAAGCCAGCATGACGCAAGCAGCAGTGTGGACTCCGCCCGAGTTCCAGAATAAATCCATCAAAATTCCTAATAAAAAACTAGAGGCAAGTAAACCGCTTTTGTTACCGTTTACGGGATATAAAATAATGAATAGAATATAAGGAAACGGATTGATGAATCCTAAAAAGTTGATGTTATTGAAAATAAGTACCTGAGCCGCAAGCAGCAAAATGAATCGACTAAGATTGTACAACAGGGTGCTATTCATCTTTTTTGATTGTTTTTTCTAGGTCCTCAATTTCTTTTTTGTCTTTATTTTTAATGATATATACGTGTCCCAGACTCGTCATGTCATTAAATAGTTTCACATTGATGGTGAAAAAGTTGGTTTCGTTGTCAATGTAAATTTTATCAATCGTTCCAATGTTGATGTTTTCAGGGAAAATTGTCGACTGACTTCCCGTAACAATGGTATCTCCTTTTCGAACTGTTGCCAAACGAGGTACGTCAATCAATTGAACAAATCCCGTGCTTTTTCCATTCCAAATCAACGTTCCAAAGTGGTTTGATTTTTTGATTTTAGCATTGATTTGCGATTTTGTGTTCAAGATACTAATCACGGTTGCATATTTTGCGGAAGTAGTTTCAGTAATTCCTACAATACCGGCACTGTTAATTACACCCATGTCTGGAGCAATCCCTTGATTGGAACCGCCATCGATGGTTAAGAAATTTTCATGCACACTGTATGAGTTTTTGATCACTTTTGCGGTGATCAAATCTGTTTTTTTAACTCCCTTGAGTGAGTCTAATACAACTGTTGTGGTTGTGTCGTTCAGATTAAACAATAGACTTTTCAAACGCGCATTTTCAGATGCAAGTTCATCATTCTTGGTTTTCAAATCAAAATATTCATTGATCGAGTTGATTTCAGAATAAATACCACCCGTGAAGAAATTAGCCGAACTAATGACCTTGCTTTTGTGGTAAGAATGGGAGTCGATGGTCAATGAGATGGCTATTACCATAAGCAGCAAAAACAGCATACGATGGCTGTTTTTAATAATATAACTTATTATTTGCTGCATTTTATTTTTCTGTAATTAATAGTTGGTAATGAACAATCTTATTTGATCAAGATACTTTTGAATTGCGGAATGTTTTTAAGTGCAATACCTGTTCCTCTTACTACTGCTTTCAATGGATCTTCAGCGATGTAAACAGGAAGATCTGTTTTTAATGAAATACGCTTGTCAAGTCCTCTAAGCATGGATCCGCCTCCAGCAAGATAGATACCTGTATTGTAAATATCGGCAGCTAATTCAGGTGGTGTTTGCGATAAAGTTTCCATTACAGCATCTTCAATACGTTGAATCGATTTATCCAAAGCTTTGGCGATTTCTCTGAAAGAAACTTCTACTTGTTTTGGTTTACCGGTCAATAAATCTCTACCTTGAACCGACATATCGTCTGGTGGCGAATCTAATTGATCTGTAGCAGCACCAATTGTAATTTTAATTTTCTCAGCTGTAGTTTCACCCACAAATAAGTTGTGTTGCGTTCTCATGTAATAGATGATGTCATTTGTAAAGACATCTCCGGCAATTTTTACCGATTTGTCACATACAATTCCACCAAGAGCGATCACTGCAATTTCAGTGGTTCCACCTCCAATATCTACAATCATGTTTCCTTTTGGTTGCATGATGTCAATTCCAATACCGATAGCTGCTGCCATTGGTTCGTGAATTAAGTATACTTCTTTACCGTTTACACGCTCACAAGATTCTTTTACCGCACGCATTTCTACTTCTGTAATTCCAGACGGAATACAAACAACCATGCGTAGGGCAGGTTGAAACATTTTTTTCTTTAATGCAGGGATGCTTTTGATGAACATTTTAATCATTTGTTCAGAAGCATCAAAATCTGCAATAACCCCATCTTTCAACGGACGAATGGTTTTTATGTTTTCATGGGTTTTACCTTGCATCATATTGGCCTCTTTACCAACGGCAATGATCCTACCAGAGATTCTATCTCTAGCAACAATAGATGGACTGTCAATCACAACTTTTCCGTTGTGGATGATCAGTGTGTTAGCGGTACCAAGGTCAATTGCTATATCCTCGGTCATGAAATCAAATAATCCCATAAGTTAGTTAAGGGTTAAGGGGTTAATAAAAATTATTCACAAAGTTAAACAAATTAATGTTTAAAATGACGTGTTCCTGTAAATACCATTGCAATTTTATTTTCATTGCAATAATCAATGCTTAATTCGTCTTTAATCGAACCTCCAGGCTGAATTACAGCTGTGATTCCTGCTTCATTTGCAAGTGCTACACAATCTGGAAACGGGAAGAAAGCATCACTTGCCATCACAGCACCTTTAAGGTCGAAGCCAAAAGCACCCGCTTTTTCTACCGCTTGTTTCAATGCGTCTACTCGAGAAGTTTGTCCTGTTCCCGATGAAATCAACGTGTTGTTTTTTGCGAAAACAATGGTGTTCGATTTTGTGTTTTTACAAATTTTAGAAGCAAATAATAAATCTTGTATTTCTTGATTTGAAGGAGTTGTCAACGTAACTGTTTTCAAATGCTCTTCCGAATCGGTAATGTTGTTTCTTTCTTGAACCAAAAGCCCGTTTAAACAAGTTCTTAGTTGTTTTTGAGGTAATTCTACTTCGTTAATTGTAAGAATGATTCTGTTTTTCTTTTCGGACAAAACAGCAATTGCTTCCGAATCATAACTTGGTGCTATCACGACTTCACAAAACAAAGAATTGATCTCGTTTGCAGTCGCTGTATCAATTTTGCCATTGGCAATCAAAACACCTCCAAAAGCAGACGTTGGATCGCAAGCCAAAGCAGTAGTGTAAGCATCTTTCATCGTTGATCGAGTTGCTAATCCACAGGCATTGTTGTGTTTTAGTATGGCGAAAGTTGGTTCGTTGTTTTTAAATTCTGCAATTAAATTTACAGCGGCATCAACATCTAAAAGGTTGTTGTAAGACAATTCTTTTCCGTGAAGTTTAGTAAACATGGCGTCAAAATCTCCAAAAAAGAATCCTTTTTGATGTGGATTTTCTCCGTATCGCAAGATTTGTCCGTCAGCAATACTTGTTTTTAATATGGTTTCGTCAGTATTGAAATAATTGAAAATAGCACTGTCATAATGGGAAGAAACATGAAAAGCTTTGGTGGCTAAAAGTTTTCTTTGCTCCAAAGTAGTTGCACCGTTTCCAGAAGTGAACATGTCTAAAAACAAAGCATATTCTGCAACAGACGGAACGATAACGGTGTCTTTAAAGTTTTTGGCTGCCGCTCTGATTAACGAAATTCCGCCAATATCAATTTTTTCGATGATGTCACTTTCAGATGCACCAGAAGCTACTGTTTTTTCAAAAGGGTATAAATCAACAATGACAACATCAATTTGTGGAATGTTAAATTCTTCCATTTGTTGTACATCGCTTGGATTGTCTTGTCTATTCAATATACCACCAAATACTTTTGGGTGCAATGTTTTTACTCTTCCGCCTAAAATAGATGGGTACGAAGTAACGTCTTCTACCGGTACTACAGGAATACCTAAATTTTTTATAAATTCTTCCGTTCCTCCAGTAGAATAAAGAGTTACATTTTGTTTGTGTAATGCTTTAACAATAGGTTCTAATCCTTCTTTCGAAAAGACAGAAATTAAAGCCGATTGAATTGTTTTTGTAGTTGCCATTGTGTTGTTGTTTTAAGCTTGCAAAAGTAGTTTTTTTTCAATTATTATTCAAATCAAAACAAGGCTTTTTTCAATTATTTTGCAATAAAAAAGAAACCTGGTTTAGCTGTCTTTTACCGAGGTTTTAACGTAGTATTTTTAAATTTATTTTTAGTTTTTAATTCAACAAGTAGTTATGGAAGGATTATTGCTAATTTTTGTAACATTTTGTTCGTTATATGAACTAATACCTTAAATTTGAACAAAGAATTATAGAAGGTATGTTAGTATATTTACGATTAGTGAAAGAAAGTTTTAGTTTTGCAATGAACGCTTTGCGAACCAATAAATTGCGAACCCTTCTTTCTCTTTTAGGGGTTACAATTGGAATATTTTCAATCATAGCAGTGCTTGCAGCTGTCGATTCATTGGACCAGAAAATCAAAAAAGATTTAAGTAGTTTAGATAAAAACACGATTTATTTAGCTCGTTTTTGTTTTGGTCCTTCCGAAATTCCACGTTGGAAAAGAGATCAGTTTCCAGATGTAAATTACGAAGAATATCAAACGCTAAAAGATAATTTACCCGACGCACAAT
>JAGNYR010000023.1:16650-28184 GCA_017984835.1 Flavobacterium sp.
AACACGATTTATTTAGCTCGTTTTTGTTTTGGTCCTTCCGAAATTCCACGTTGGAAAAGAGATCAGTTTCCAGATGTAAATTACGAAGAATATCAAACGCTAAAAGATAATTTACCCGACGCACAATATTTGTCCTACCAGTTGTTTGTTGCGAGTGAAACACTAAAATACGATGTAAAGTCGGTGAGTTCTGTAAATATTGTTCCTGCTTCGCACGAGTTTATTGACATCCAAGGCTTGGAATTTACTTCTGGCCGTTTTTATAACGAATCAGAATCAAATTCGGGGACTCCCGTAGTTGTGATTGGAGATGAAATTGCTTCAAGTTTATTTGAAAATACAGATCCAATCGGAAAACAAATTCGCTTGTATGGTCAAAAATTCACAGTGATTGGCGTACTTAAAAAACAAGGGGCCGGACTCTTTGGCGATAGTAATGATACATCGGCTTTTATTCCGGTTAATTTTTTACGAAAAAAATACGGTGATAACAACGATTCAATGACACCAGTTATTGTGATTAAGCCGGCAAAAGATATTGACATGGAGGCTTTTAAAGCCGATTTAGCTCAGAAATTAAGAAGCATGAGAGGCGTGAAAACGGGTGAAATAGATAACTTTTTTATCAATGTGTTTTCAGGTTTCACCGATATGTTGGATGGAATCATTGGAAGTATGAATGTAGGAGGTTGGATTATCGCTGCTTTCTCATTGTTAGTGGGTGGTTTTGGAGTCGCAAATATTATGTTCGTTTCGGTGAAAGAAAGAACCAATCTGATTGGAATTCAAAAATCATTGGGTGCAAAAAATAAGTTTATTTTATTTCAATTTCTTTTTGAGGCCGTTATTCTGTGTGTCATTGGAGGGTTGATCGGAATAGTATTGGTATGGTTGATTGCACTCGTGCTCACCAAAGCACTTGATTTTGAATTTGTATTGAGCTTTTTCAACATTTGCTTAGGAACAGGATTAGCGGCCGTTATCGGATTGGTTTCCGGAATATTACCTGCAATCTCAGCATCAAAATTAGATCCAGTAGAAGCTATTCGAAGTGGAATGTAATCCAAAAGAGTCATAAAAAAAGCCCCAAATAGAATGCTATTTGGGGCTTTTTATTTTTTGTTGGATTAAAATAATCCGTTTATTTCAGCATCAATTTTATTGATGATATTTCCTAGGTCTTCAGGATTGTTCACAAAATCAATGTTGTCTACATCAATAATTAATAGTTTTCCTTTGGCATACGTAGAAATCCAAGCTTCATAACGCTCGTTCAATCGGCTTAAATACTCAATTGAGATTGAGTTTTCATACTCACGACCACGTTTGTGAATTTGTCCAACCAAATTTGGAATCGAACTTCTTAAATAAATTAATAAATCAGGCGGTTGCACCAAGCTTTCCATCAATTCAAAGAGTGATTTATAATTTTCAAAATCACGATTGGTCATCAAACCCATGGCATGAAGATTGGGTGCAAAAATATGCGCATCTTCATAGATGGTTCTGTCTTGGATGATTTTTTTACCGCTTTCGCGAATTTGAAGCACCTGTCTGAAACGACTGTTCAAGAAGTAAATTTGTAAGTTGAATGACCATCGTTCCATTTGATGGTAAAAATCATCCAAATAGGGATTGTCAACGACATCTTCAAAATGAGGTTCCCATTTAAAATGTTTTGCTAGATATTTAGTCAGGGTTGTCTTGCCTGCTCCAATATTTCCTGCTACAGCTATGTGCATTATGGTCGTATTATTTTAAAATTCGTAATTTCTTCGTTGGTAAAAATAGATAAAATTTGGTCTTTGTAATAATAATTTTTAAATGATTTCTCAACATCCAAAATTTTATGCTCTTTTTTTGTTTTAAAATCAAAAATATAGAAGGAGTTACTTCGGCAAATCATCAGTTCCTGGTCATTGATTATTTGATATGAATCTCCTTTTTGAATCTTCCCTAATGCGGCAATGTCTCCAAAAATAGACATTGAATACAACTCATTCTGACTGTTGATCCAATAAAAATAATTAAAATTAGATTGATAAAACAAAGGTGTTTCCACAAAAGGATTTCCAATGTTTTTTATCATATTCAATTGAAAATTATACAAAAGTAATTGTTGATTGATGGTGTTGTAAATCCACAAACTATTCAAGCTAGACAAGCCTGCGTAACTTGCAATGATTGGCGTAGTTGCCTTTGATAAATCAATTTTTTGTATTTCGTTTAATTGACCATCAAGCAACACAATGGTGTTGAATTTTTCGAAGAATAAGGTGATTTTTAAGCTGTTTATTAAGTCGATTTTTGAGGGAATTCCTAACGAGAAATTGGCATATTGTACCTCTTTCGTATCTGATTTTTTATGAAAAACTTCGTTTTTTAAATAAAAATAATTTTCAAAACCATCTCTACCGGCAAAAGTGGTTGCATCAATAGGAATTGATTTATCAAAAACAACCTTTACTTCTTGGCAAAATGCCCAAAAAGGAACCATTACTAGGAGTATGAATGCATAATTTTTCATCGTTTGGCTAAGGTACGTTAATCCTTTTAATTTTAATAAAGTCCAACCTAATTAATTTAACATTTTTTTGGTAACAAATTCAAATACAAAGAGACATATTTGTTATCAAAATAATTAATTCTTTTTTAAATGAAAAAAATTCTAATTACACTATCTTTTTTATTTGCTACATTTTTGGCACATGCACAAAAAGATTTTCAAGGTATGGCTGTGTATGAATCTAAAACAAGTATGGGTGAGTTTAAATCCAGATTTGAGGGAAACAAAGACATCACGCCAGATATGCAAAAAATGATCGAAGAGCGTATGAAAAAGATGTTTGAAAAAACATTCATATTAAATTTCGATAAATCGGCTTCTATCTATAAAGAAGAAGAAAAATTGGATGCAACTTCGCAAGGAGGAGGTATGCGTATGATGATGAATTCGATGTCTGGAGGTGGCGGAACTTACTATAAAAACGTAAAAGAAAAAACTTATACTGTTGATAAAGAATTCATGGGAAAAGAATTTTTAGTAAAAGATTCTTTGCCAAAATTAAATTGGACAATGGGTTCAGAAACCCGTGTCATAGGTGGTTATACATGTTATAAAGCAACCGCAATCAAAGAAGCTAGCAAGACAGATTTTAGAAATTTCCGTCCAAAAAAGGAAGAAGACAGAAAGAAAGATTCTATTAAAGACGCGGGAAAAGAAAAGAAAACCAGTTTTATGGATGATCTAGATATGCCAAAAGAAATTACAGTTACCGCTTGGTATACTCCAGAAATTCCGGTTAACCAAGGACCAGAAGGTTATTGGGGCTTACCGGGATTGATTTTGGAAGTAAATGACGGAAAAACGGTGCTTTTGTGTTCTAAAGTTGTCTTAAACACCAAGGATAAAGTGGAAATCAAGCCTTCTACCAATGGAAAAATAATCACTCAAAAAGAATTTGATGAAACCATGATTAAAAAAATGGAAGAATTCCAAGAAATGAATCAGGGAAAAGGTGGAAGAGGTGGAATGCAAATTAGAATGGGAAGATAATCGGATGAAAAAATTATTTATAGTATGCACGTTATTGATCACTTCAATGGCGTTTTCTCAAAACATTCGATTCGAAGGTTTTATTTTAGATACCGAAAAAGTTCCAGTTGAAATGGCGAATGTCATGGCGGTCAATAGTTCCACTAAGGCAATGGATGCTTATGCGATCACAAATGACAAAGGTAAATTCGTATTGAATTTAAAAGCAAATTCAGATTATCTCATTAAATTGAGTTACATCGGAATGCAGAATAAAGAGATTTCGATCACTACCAAAGGTGAAAGTATCACCCAAAACATCACAATGGAATACAGTGGAATCGCGCTAAATGATGTTGAAATCGTGAGAGAAATGCCCGTTTCCATCAAAGGGGATACCATTGTGTACAATGCCGATTCTTTTAAATCGGGTACCGAACGTAAACTGGAAGATGTATTGAAAAAACTTCCGGGAGTGGAAGTAAATGCAGATGGTGAAGTAGAGGTGGAAGGGAAAAAAGTAACCAAGTTGATGGTCGAAGGAAAAGATTTCTTTGACGGAGATACCAAATTGGGTGTGAAAAACATTCCTGCAGACGCCATTGATAAAGTTCAGGTGTTACGAAATTACAATGAAAATTCGATACTTAAAGGCGTTGAGAACAACCAAGACAATGTGGCAATGAACATCAAACTAAAATCGGGTAAAAAGAATTTTTGGTTTGGTGATGTAACTGCTGGAGGTGGCATAAACGACACCAAACGATACATGATCAATCCGAAGTTGTTTTATTACAATCCGAAATACAGTGTGAATTTGATCACTAATTTTAATAACATTGGTGAATTGCCTCTTACCATACAAGATTATTTTAAATTAACCGGTGGTTTTAAAAACATGATGTCAAAAGGAGGAAGTAACTTCAATGTTTCATCCAACGACCTAGGGATTTCTTTGATGAGAAATAATAGAGCCAACGAAATCGAAACAAAATTTGGAGCTACCAATTTTTCATATAACGTGACCAAATCATGGACGTTGAGCGGTTTTGGTATCGTGTCGAGTTCAAATACAGATTTAGAAACCAAATCGCAAACGAACAATTTAGTACCTAATTCATCAAACATTGCTTCTACAGAAAACAGAAATGAAGTAACGCGTCAAACGAGTAATTTGGGGTTGTTTAAGGTGAGTTCAACCTATAAACCCAGTGCAAGACTTCAGTTTGACTATGATGTGTTGACCAAGTATTCTAAGCAAGTTGAAGACAGTAATTTGACGCGACAATCCATCGTAAATTCGATTTCGAATACAGAATCTATTTTGACTGCTAAAAATCAAGCGCCAGTTTCTGTAAATCAGAATTTGAGTTTGTATTTTACGCAGAATGATAAAAACATCTATGCTTTTGAAATGCAGCATTTGTACCAAGACGAAAATCCATTTTACAATGCTAATTTGCAATCGCAACCTTTTAATTTATCTGGATATATTGCGGGTCAAAACCGTAATGACGTCAATCAAACGCGATTTGTAAAGACCAATAAAATAGATGCGAAATTGGATTATTACTATATGGTTACGCCCAAAAGCAATATCAACGTGACCCTTGGAACTACTTTTTCACATCAAAATTTCAATTCAAGTTTGTATCAAATTTTGGATGATGCAACGATCAATACGTTGTCTGCTGCAGAAAACAACAACCGTGTGAATTATGATTTTAATGATACTTTTTTAGGATTGCATTATAAAATGTTGTCAGGAAAATTCACGATCACACCAGGCTTAAGTTTTCATACATTTGATATGAATAACCAGCAATTGGGAACCGATTTTTCTAGAAAATTCACTAAAATTCTTCCCGATTTAACAACTATCTATCAAATAAAGAAAGCCGAATCTTTGACGTATAATTTTGGGATTACCAACAGTTTTACTGATGTGAATCGATTGATAGAGGGATTTGTGTTAAATGGATATAACAGTCTTTCAAAAGGAAACAGAGCGTTGGAAAATGCGACACAACAATCACATTCGCTGCGTTATTTCAAATACAACATGTTTAACATGGAGAATATTTCTGGTTTCATTAATTATTCTAAAACTTTGGATGCAGTAAAAACTAGCTCAGTGTTTAATGGGGTAAATCAAACTTCATCGCCTTACAATTCAAATTTTGCTGATGAAGCTTTGTCGGGTAGAGGTTCGTATGGAAGGTCGTTTTTGAAACGCTACAAAGCTTCTTTCTCGTCTATGTTGAGTTGGTCTAAATTCAATAATATTCAAAACGGATTTTTGACTACTACAGAAAGTTTGACTCAAAATTATACACTTTCAGCTTCTACCAATTACAAAGCATTGCCAAATATTGAAATTGGATATTCTTACACGGTGAACGATTATAGTAATTCTAAATTTTTCACCAAAAAGCCTTTCGCAAGATTGGATTACTACTTTTTAGATAGTTTTTCTTTTGTGGCTGATTATGAATATTACAATTATTACAATACGACCAAAAGCGTTCAGAATACCTATGATTTTCTTTCGGCTAGTTTGATTTATCAAAAGAAAGACAGCAAGTTTGAATACAAAATTGCAGCAACCAATTTATTGAATACTACTTCTCTAAATGACGATAATTTTACGCAATTTTCAACACGAACTTCTCAGTATGCTGTGCAGCCAAGATACATTATTCTAAGTCTGAAGTATAATTTATAGCATCAAGGATACAACAAAAAAAACCTGACTAGTGATAGTCAGGTTTTTTTATTTGAATGGGATTGGTTTATAATCCGAATGCAGTTTTGACTTGGTTTACATAATCAAGTTGTTCCCATGTAAATAAATCTACAGTAACCGTTTTTGCTAATCCTCCTGGAGCCGTGAATGTTTTAGTAACCGTTTCTGGTGTACGTCCCATGTGGCCATAGGCAGCGGTTTCGCTGTATATTGGGTTTCTTAATTTCAAACGTTGTTCAATGAAGTACGGACGCATGTCAAAAATACCTTCAACAATTTTGCTTATTTCTCCATCTGTCAACGAAACTTTAGATGTTCCATAAGTGTTTACATTGATAGAGGTAGGTTTTGCTACACCAATAGCATAGGAGACCTGAACCAAAACTTCATCACAAAGTCCTGCAGCAACTAAGTTTTTAGCAATATGACGGGTGGCATAAGCGGCACTTCTATCTACTTTACTTGGGTCTTTTCCAGAAAAAGCACCTCCACCGTGAGCACCTTTTCCACCATAGGTGTCAACGATGATTTTTCTACCTGTCAATCCCGTATCTCCGTGAGGCCCACCAATTACAAATTTCCCAGTTGGGTTGATGTGATACGTGATGTGGTCATTAAATAAATGTGCGTATTGTGGGTATTTAGCTTTGATTCTTGGAATTAATATTCCTACTAAATCTGTTTTGATTTTTGCCAACATCGCAGCTTCTTCATCAAAATCATCGTGTTGGGTAGAAATTACAATAGCATCAATACGAACTGGTTTGTTGTCGTCTGAATATTCCAAAGTAACTTGTGACTTAGCATCAGGTCTTAAATAAGTGATCTCATTGTTTTCTCTTCTTAAGTTGGCCAATTCAATCAAAATAGCATGAGATAAATCCAATGCTAAAGGCATGTAATTCTCTGTTTCATTGGTAGCATAACCAAACATCATTCCTTGGTCACCTGCTCCTTGCTCTTCTTTGCTTGCTCTGTCAACTCCTTGGTTAATGTCTGCCGATTGCTCATGAATAGCAGATAAAATGCCGCAAGAATTGGCTTCAAACATGTATTCGCTTTTGGTGTAACCGATTTTTTTGATCACATCACGTGCAATTTGTTGCACATCCAAATAGGTGTTTGATTTTACTTCTCCTGCAAGAATTACTTGTCCTGTAGTTACAAGTGTTTCGCAAGCCACTTTAGATTCGGCGTCAAATGCTAAAAAGTTATCGATTAATGCGTCTGAGATTTGATCAGCTACTTTGTCTGGATGTCCTTCACTAACAGATTCTGAGGTAAATAAATAAGCCATTTTATAATTTTTTATTAAATTAAATTCGCGAGGGAAACTAAAAATTGCAGAAAAAAGGCTAAAGAAGTAAGGCTGCTTTAGCATTTTTTATAGAGGTTGCAATCAGTTCAAATTTTTCCTCTTTATTTCGATTGCAAATGTATAAAGACTATTTCGATTCTGAAAATTTTTTGGTTTTTTTTATGGAAATATTCTTTTTTGTTTGAAGGTACTCGGCTGTGTGCTTTTGATTGGGTAAATCCTATGCTGCAGAGATTTAAGAAATCAGGGTGCTTTTTTTACTTGCAAGTTTATTTATTATGTAACTTGTGGGTTTTAAATTAAAGGTCGCAAAATGAAAGTAACATTAAACAGAATTGATACAGATTATCATTTCCAACTCACCAACGAGCGTGGACATATCATTGATTTAGATAATAGCTCAGATCACGGCGGTAATAACAAAGGAGCGAGTCCTATGGAGTTGTTGTTGATGGGTCTAGCGGGTTGTAGTGGTATTGATATAATTGCAATTCTAAAAAAGCAAAAGCAAGTGGTTACATCCTTTAAAGCTGAGGTGGAAGGTTTTCGCGAACAAGTTGCTGATGCAAAACCTTTCAAAAAAATTGCAGTTGTTTTCTATCTAGAAGGCGATGTGAATCCACAAAAAGCGCTTCGTGCTGCTCAGCTTTCCTTTGAAAAGTATTGTTCTGTTTCAAAAACGTTAGAATTAATGGCAAAAATTGAATACCGCGTTTTTGTAAATAAGTCAGAAGTAATATAAAAAGAAAATATTTCGTTATTATTCCTTTATCGGCATTTTATTATCTATATATTGATTAATATTTAACAATAAATTCTAAAGTTGTTTCTGTATCAACTATTTTATAGAATATTTTACTTATTCAGTAATAGTCAGTACCTTTGCAAACTCAAAAATTAAGAATAGAGTTTATATAATATGTCAAACATTCAACAAGCCATAAAAGAAAGAATCCTTGTCTTAGACGGTGCTATGGGGACGATGTTGCAACGCAATAATTTCTCTGAAGAAGATTTTCGTGGCGAACGCTTCAAAGATTTTCCGCATCCGCTCAAAGGAAATAATGATTTACTTTCCATTACCCAACCCGAAGCCGTAAAACAAGTCCACCGTTTGTATTTTCAAGCCGGTGCCGATATTGTAGAAACGAATACCTTCTCGGGAACGACTATTGGTATGGCCGATTACCATTTGGAAGATTTAGTGTACGAGTTGAATTATCAATCGGCTAAAATAGCCCGTGAAGTAGCCGATGAATTTACCGACCGCCCACGATTTGTAGCGGGTTCCATCGGACCCACAAACCGAACTGCTTCGATGTCGCCCGATGTGAACGATCCGGGTTACCGTGCCGTTACTTTTGACGATTTACGCGTTGCCTACAAACAACAAGTAGAAGCCTTAATTGATGGAGGTTGTGACGTATTATTGGTAGAAACTATTTTTGATACGTTGAATGCAAAAGCAGCTCTTTTTGCCATTGAAGAAGTGAAAGAAGCTCGCAAATTGGATATACCCGTGATGGTGTCGGGAACGATTACCGATGCATCTGGGAGAACCCTTTCGGGTCAAACCGTAGAAGCTTTCTTAATTTCGATTTCTCACATACCGTTGTTGAGTGTTGGGTTCAATTGCGCTTTGGGTGCCGATCAATTAAAGCCTTATTTGAAACGATTGGCTATGAATACCCAATTGAATATTTCAGCGCATCCCAATGCAGGATTGCCTAATGCGTTTGGACATTATGACCAAACTCCCGAAGAAATGCAAGCCTTGATCAAAGAGTATTTAAAAGATCATTTGGTCAATATCATTGGGGGTTGTTGCGGTACAACTCCAGAACACATCCAAGCGATTGCTGAGGTTGCAAAAGAGTTTAAATCGCGAAATGCTGCACTAATTTAACCTGTTAGATTTTCAAAGCCTGCAAGGTTTTTATATACTATGAGTACACACGAAAAGAAATATTTACAATTATCAGGTCTAGAACCGTTGATCATTACCCCAGAAACAAATTTTGTGAATGTAGGGGAACGAACCAATGTAACAGGGTCTAGAAAATTCCTTCGATTGATCAAAGAAGAGCAATACGAAGAGGCATTAGATATCGCCAGAAATCAAGTGGAGGGTGGTGCCCAAATCATCGATGTCAACATGGATGAAGGAATGTTGGACGGCGTATATGCCATGACCAAGTTTCTGAATTTGATTGCCGCAGAACCAGACATTTCAAGAGTTCCCGTCATGATCGATAGTTCGAAATGGGAAATCATCGAGGCGGGATTGAAAGTAATTCAAGGTAAGGGAGTGGTCAATTCGATTTCGCTCAAAGAAGGTGAAGAGAAGTTCATAGAATATGCGAAGAAAATCAAACGTTATGGGGCGGCTGTAATCGTCATGGCTTTTGACGAAAAGGGTCAAGCCGATACCTACGAGCGACGCATCGAAATATGTAAAAGAAGTTATGATGTATTAGTAGATCAAGTGGGTTTTCCAGCACAAGACATCATTTTTGATCCAAATATTTTTCCCGTTGCCACCGGAATGGAAGAACATAAATTGAATGCGCTTGATTTTTTCAGAGCAACCAAATGGATCAGAGAAAATTTACCCCATGCACATGTCTCGGGAGGTGTGAGTAATGTTTCTTTTTCTTTCCGTGGAAATGATAAAGTGCGTGAGGCCATGCATTCCGCATTTCTATACCATGCCATTAAAAACGGAATGACAATGGGTATCGTAAACCCTGAAATGTTGGAAATTTACGACGAAATCGATCCGGTGTTGTTAGATCACGTTGAGGATGTTTTGTTAAACAGAAGAGAAGATGCTACCGAGCGTTTGTTGGATTTAGCCGAAAGTTTCAAAGGTGACCCGAGCGATAGCGAACAGGCGAAGCATTTTAAAGCCAATGAAAAGGCAATTGCAGCGTGGAGAAATGGAACGGTTCAAGAGCGATTAACCCATTCACTCGTAAAAGGAATTGACGAATTTATCGAGATAGATGTAGAAGAAGCCAGACAAGCTGCTGCCAAGCCCATAGAAGTCATTGAAATCAATTTGATGGCGGGAATGAATGTAGTAGGGGATTTATTTGGAAGCGGTAAAATGTTTTTACCACAGGTCGTAAAATCGGCTCGAGTGATGAAAAAAGCTGTGGCCTATTTGTTACCTTACATCGAAGCCGCGAAAGACGACGCGACTTCTTCGAGTGCTGGCCGCGTACTCATGGCAACCGTAAAAGGAGATGTTCACGATATTGGAAAGAATATTGTTTCGGTAGTTTTGGCCTGTAACAACTATGAAATCATTGATTTAGGTGTCATGGTGCCGCCAGAAAAAATTATTGCGGCAGCGATCGAACATCAGGTGGATATCATCGGTTTGAGTGGATTGATTACACCTTCGTTAGACGAAATGGTGTATTTGGCCAAAGAATTAGACAAACTAAAAGTTCAAATCCCAATCATGATTGGAGGGGCTACCACTTCGCGTGCACATACAGCCGTGAAAATTGCACCCCAATACAACGCAACGGTGGTGCACGTAAACGATGCTTCGCGAGCGGTTACAGTGGCTGGAAATTTATTTAATTCGGAAACCAAAGAAAAATACACGCAGGACATTCGTTCTGAATATGATGCCCTACGTGAGGGCTATTTGAACCGTAGTCGTGATAAAAATTTCGTAACGATTGAGCAAGCCAGAGCCAATAAATTGCAGTTGGATTGGAATAAATACACTCCAGCAAAGCCGAATTTTGTTGGAACAAAGACCGTTGAGGTAGCGATTGCCGATTTAGTGGAATACATCGATTGGACCCCGTTTTTTAATTCGTGGGAATTGTATGGAAAATACCCGGCGATACTTACAGATGAAATAGTGGGTGAACAGGCCACTTCTTTGTTTGCCGATGCACAAAAAATGCTCACAC
>JAGNYR010000099.1 GCA_017984835.1 Flavobacterium sp.
ATCGGTATACAAATGCATTGATATTCATTCCTGCTCCAACTGAAGCAAAAATTAAAATATCACCTTTGTTAATTTCTTGATTTTCAATTTTACCTTGAAGCACTTGATCAAAAAGTGTTGGCACCGTTGCGACACTACTATTTCCTAAATCGTGAATACTCATTGGCATTACATCTTTTGGAGGTGTTTTTCCGAATAGTTTATAGAATCGATGCACAATGGCTTCGTCCATTTTTTCATTGGCTTGGTGAATCAATATTTTTTTGACATCATCAATGCCTAAACCACTTTTGTCCAAACAACTTTTCATCGCTGCTGGCACATTACTTAACGCAAATTCGTAGATTTTTCTACCATACATTTTTATGTATTTGGTATCAGGATCTAAATTAGGATTATACGATTTTCCAAAAAATAAATAACCCGCTTCATCATTGGAATATGTAGCACTTTCATAGGATAGCATTCCGCTTTCATCGTTTGATGCTTCTATTATAGATGCACCAGCACCGTCAGAGTAAATCATAGAATCACGATCGTGATCATCTACCACTCTTGATAAGGTTTCTCCTCCAATAACCAAACAACGTTTTGCCATGCCTGATTTGATAAATGCATTTGCTTGTAATACACCTTCAATCCAACCGGGACAACCAAAAAGAAGGTCGTAAGCAACGCATTTTGGATTTTGAATTTGTAATTTGTTTTTGACTCTGGTAGCTAAACTGGGTAACATATCCGATTGAATTGTACCGTGTTTTACATCGCCAAAGTTGTGTGCGAAAATTATATAATCGATTGTTTCAGGGTCGATTTTGGCATTTTCAATTGCTTTTTGAGCAGCAAAATAACCTAAATCCGATGAGGTGTATTGTTCGTTAGCATAGCGTCTGTTTTCTATACCCGTAATGCTTTTGAATTTATTGACCACTATATCATTGGGATATCCAAATGGACTTCCGTCCTCGTTTAAAAAAATATGGTCAGAGAAATCGGTATTGCTTACACTTTTTTCAGGAATATAACTTCCTATTCCACTTATTTTGATATTCATAAAAAACTATATTATTGTACGAATTTATCTTTTTTATCTGAAATAACTACAAGAAAACAGAAACGAATTCGATTTATTATCATTTTTTTTATATAAACATTCAAATAATGATAATATGGCACTTATTTTTCTTGTTGTGCTATTTTTATTTGCATAATCGTAGATAAATTATGGGCTTGGTTTTTCATTCGTTCACAATTGAAACCTTCAAAATTTTCGTTGATAGCGGCTTCAAAATGGTCGAGCCAAATTTCAAAAAGTTCCTTAGACAAATAGGATTTGGAATTAATATCCAAGTGAATTTGGGTCAAATTATTGATATAACCTCCCGTGCCCAAAATAGCTTGCGACCAAAAGGTAACTAAAATTGGCAAGTGCTCTTCTAGTTTTATTTTGACCACATCGGTAAAGATGTAGCTGATTTTCTCGTCGGCTAATAATTTTTTGTAGAATTCATCTACTACTAGATGAATTTCTTCTGCGGTTTGAATGTCTTTCATTTGGATCAATTTGCGAGACTATTATTTATAAAAAAGGGTTCAAATTTTTCAATTGAACCCTTTCGTGTATTACATTATTTGAATTACATATACGCTTCAATTGGAGCGCATGAGCATACTAAATTTCGATCGCCATATGCATCATCTACACGACGAACGCTTGGCCAAAATTTATTCTCAGCAATATATTCCAATGGGAACCCAGCTTGTTCTCTAGTGTAAGGAAAGTTCCAAACATCAGCTGTCAACATCGCTTGTGTATGTGGCGCATTGTGTAAAACCGTATTGTGATCCTCAGCAGTAGCTGCTGCAATCTCTTTTCTAATTGAAATCATCGCATCGCAAAAACGATCCAATTCGGCTACATCTTCAGATTCAGTTGGTTCAATCATCAAAGTACCGGCAACTGGGAACGAAACTGTCGGAGCATGGAAACCATAATCCATCAAACGTTTGGCTATATCCGTAACTTCAACACCTTGTTGTTTGAAAGCACGACAATCCAAAATCATTTCGTGAGCTGCTCTTCCCATTTCGCCTGAATATAAAACAGGGTAGTGGTCTTCCAAGCGCGCTTTCATATAATTGGCATTCAAAATCGCATATTTAGTAGCATTGGTCAATCCTTCTGACCCTAACATCGAAATATAACCATACGAAATTAAACATACTAAAGCTGATCCAAAAGGTGCTGCTGAAATCGCTGAAATCGCTTGGTTACCTCCTGTTGGAATAATTGGATTGGTAGGTAAAAATGGAACAAGTTTTTCGTTAACACAAATTGGTCCAACACCCGGTCCACCTCCTCCGTGAGGGATAGCGAAGGTTTTGTGTAAGTTCAAGTGACAAACGTCAGCGCCGATGGTTGCAGGATTTGTTAATCCTACCTGCGCATTCATATTGGCACCATCCATATAGACTAAACCACCGTTTTCGTGAATCAAGTCAGTGATTTCAATAATTGAGCTTTCAAAAACACCATGTGTAGAAGGGTAGGTTACCATTAAAGCAGACAAACGGTCTTTGTACTCAATGGCTCTAGCGCGTAAATCTTCTACATCAATATTTCCTTCTGGAGTTGTTTTAGTTACAATGATTTCCATTCCTGCCATCGCTGCCGAAGCCGGATTGGTTCCGTGTGCCGAAGAAGGAATTAAACACACATTTCTGTGGTGGTCGCCTCTCGATAAATGATAGGCTCTGATGGTCATTAAACCAGCATATTCTCCTTGTGCTCCCGAATTAGGTTGTAAAGT
>JAGNYR010000062.1 GCA_017984835.1 Flavobacterium sp.
CAAATGAGAATCATGAATGAAAAAATTTTTATATTTTTGAGGCAAATAAACTTCACATGAACATTCGATTATTGGCTATTGGGAAAACCGACAACAAAAACTTACAAGCTTTAATTGACGAGTACAGTAAGCGATTGTCATTTTATATTAAATTTGAAATGGAGTTGATTCCTGATATAAAAAATGTGAAAAATTTATCAGAAAACCAACAAAAAGAAAAGGAAGGAGAACAAATTTTAGCCCGTCTAAGTGCTACCGACCAATTGATTCTTTTGGATGAAAACGGAAAAACATTTTCCAGCGTTGGCTTCTCTGATTATTTGCAAAAAAAGATGAATGCCGGAATCAAAACCCTAGTTTTAGTGATTGGTGGACCTTATGGATTCTCGGAAGAAGTGTATGCAAAAGCACAAGGCAAGATTTCGTTATCTGAAATGACTTTTTCACATCAAATGGTACGGTTGTTTGTAATTGAACAACTTTACAGAGGGTTTACAATCTTAAAAAACGAACCCTATCACCACCAATAATTAGGCTATTTTTTGAACTAATTGTATGCATTCCATGGCTTCCTTCACATCATGTACTCTTAAAATAGAAGCGCCTTTTTGCAATGCAATGGTATTGAGTACAGAAGTTCCGTTAAGACTTTCTTGAGACGAAATATTGAGCGTCTTGTATATCATGGATTTTCTTGAAACCCCAATTAGTAATGGTAAATCAAAAGCCTGAAACAACTCTAATTTTTGAAGAACTTCAAAATTTTGTTCGGTGGTTTTAGCAAATCCAAAACCCGGATCAATCAAAAGATCATTGATGCCTACTTGTCTTGCTTGTGCCACTTTTTCAGAAAAATAATACCTCATTTCTTTACAAATATCATCATAAGATGTGAGATTTTGCATGGTTTGTGGCGTTCCTCTCATGTGCATCATGATATAGGGTACTTGCAAACGAGCTACGACAGAAAACATATCGGTATCTAAACTTCCTGCCGAAATATCATTGATGATTACGGCCCCCGATTGGACTGCTTTCTCTGCTATAGAAGCGCGAAAAGTATCTACGGACAACAGGATGTCTGGAAAGTGATGAATCAACAAATCAAGGATGGGTAGCAAACGGCTGGCTTCTTCGGCTTCAGAGACAAAATCGGCATTTGGTTTCGAGGAATAAGCCCCAACATCAATAAAAGTAGCGCCTTCTATCAACATTTTTTCAACTTGCGATAGTATTTCAGACGGATTTTTGTACTTCCCTCCATCAAAAAATGAATCGGGAGTACAATTAAGTATCCCCATTATTTTAGGATTATTTAAATCGATAAGCTTTCCGTTACAATTTATTGTCATTTCTAATGAGTTAAAAGGCTTAGTACTTTGTACTTCAATCTTAATTCTTTACTTTTGACCCACGACCGATTGGTCGCATAAAAGAAAGTCAAAAAATCATACAAATATAGCATTAATGAAGAATACATCACAAGAATATGACCAAGTTATTGTTACCTGCCGTGACTTGTTTGTAAAAAAAATGACCGATTATGGAAGTGCTTGGCGCATTTTGCGATTGCCATCATTAACCGATCAAATTTTCATCAAAGCACAACGCATTCGAAGTCTACAAGAAAATGAAATCAGAAAAGTTGATGAAGATGAAACTGGCGAATTCATAGGGATTATCAATTATTGCATCATGGCTTTGATTCAGATTGAAAAAGGGATTGCAGATCAACCGGATGTTGATGTGGTGGAAGCTAGCCGTTTGTACGACGAAAAAATTGAGCTTACCAAAAAATTGATGGAAGACAAAAACCACGATTATGGTGAGGCGTGGCGCGAAATGCGTGTTAGCAGTCTAACAGATTTGATTCTTCAAAAATTACTTCGCGTGAAACAAATTGAAGACAATAAAGGCAAAACCCTAGTTTCGGAAGGAATTGATGCCAATTACCAAGACATGATTAATTACTCGGTATTTGCCTTGATTTTGATGGGAAAGGCAGTCTAATCAAATGATTTATAACAATTCATTAACAAAACAGCACCTCGAGTCTGTTTATTTTTGTAAATAAAAAAACATATGGAAGCCAAAAAAACATACATTTCATGGGGAATCCGAATAGTAGTTTCGGTATTATTCATCATTTCGGCAATAGCCAAGATGTATCCATCTCCTTATTTTGCCATTTCAACCTTTGAAGTAAAACAATTGTACCCAATGGGCTTTTCGGGAGATTTTGCGCCTTATTTTTCTCGAACTTTGATCGGAATTGAATTGGCTTTGGGTTTTTTATTATTACAAAAAAATTGGCTTAAAAACTTCATCATTCCCGTTACAATTGCTCTTTTGGCTGTATTTATCGGCCACTTAACCTATGTAACTTTCTTGAGTGGTGGAAATTCTGGAAATTGCGGCTGTTTTGGCGAACTAATCCCAATGACACCCATCGAGGCCATAGTCAAAAACATTGTGGCCGTAGGTCTGCTTGGGTATTTGTACTATTTACTTCCAAAAAACAGCACACAAGGTAATTTTTGGGTATTGACTACCGTTTTGTTTGCTACCATTCTAGGTATTTTCATGTTGGCTCCCATTCAACCTCCTGAATCTAATTTTGTTTCTGTTCCTGTTGGTGAAACACCAATCGACACCTTGTCTACAATAGAAAACACGATTGTCATTGACACTGAAAAAGTAGCTACCAAAAAAGAAATCACGAAAGACACGGTATCTAAAAAAACAAAAATATTGGTAGATGAACCAAAAAAGAAAAAGTCGGGGTATTCAAAATACTTTGCGGGCATCGATAATGGTAAAAAGTTGGTTTGTTATTTTGTGCCGGGATGTGATCACTGTCGTGATGCCGCAAAAGAGCTTACAGAAATGCGCAAGGCTAATGCTAGCTTACCTCCTTTATCAATAATTTTCATGAACGAAGAAGCCGACTTAATTCCTGATTTCTTCAAAGCGGCAGGCGCAAATTATCCATACAAGATCATTGAAATCATTCCGTTTTGGAATGAACTAGGAAGCGGAAAAGATACGCCGGGTGTAAAATATTTATGGAATGGGAATGAGATCAAATACTACTGGGGAATCAATGATAATAAATTCAATGGAAGTGATTTATCGAATTACTTAAACAAATCCTATTCAGAAATAAAAAAATAATTAGTATGAAAAAAATAGCTGCTCTCTTTACATTAATACTGGCGAGTATTTCTTGTAGTAATGCTCAACCAAAAGCATTTTCAACAGATGCCTTAGAAGGTGTTTTAACAAACCCCGAAGGGAAAGAAGTTTCTTTTCAAAGCATCTTAAAATCGCATGAAGGCAAAACTGTATTGATCGAAATTTGGGCTTCATGGTGCGGTGACTGTGTAAAAGCCATGCCAAAAGTAAAAGAAATTCAGGCAGAAAATCCTACGGTAGATTACGTTTTCATTTCGATGGATAAATCACTTGATAAATGGAAAGCTGGAATTGAAAAACATGCCGTTAAGGGAGATAATTATTGGGTAAATGATGCAAATGGAATGAAAGGTAGTTTCGGAAAATCTATTGATTTAGATTGGATTCCGAGATATATTGTAATCAATAAAAAAGGAGAAGTGGTACTTTATAGAGCTATTGAAACTGATTTTGAAAAAATTAAAACCGAATTAAATAAATAATAAACCAACACAAAAATGAGAACTAAAATTGTTGCAGGAAACTGGAAAATGAATAAAAACAGTGAAGAAACTGAAGATTTATTAAATGATTTGATTGACAAATTACCAAATGATAAAGAAGTAGAGATTATTGTTGCTCCTACCTTCATCAATTTGGCATCCGCAGTAGATCATTTAGAATTCACAAATATTCAGGTAGCTGCGCAAAACATGAATCAGTTTGATAGTGGTGCCTATACAGGTGAAGTTTCGGCAGACATGCTAAAAAGCGTTGGAGTTAACACCGTAATATTAGGTCACTCTGAGCGAAGAGCAATTTTCCATGAAACCGATGCCATCATCGCAGACAAAGTAACCAATGCTTTGAAACACGAAATGAGGGTTATTTTTTGTTTTGGTGAAGAATTAAAAGACAGACAAAACGAGCAACACTTTACCGTAGTTGAAAATCAATTACGTGACGGACTATTTCATGTTTCAAACGAGGCTTGGGAACAAATTGTATTGGCATACGAACCGGTTTGGGCGATTGGAACAGGAGAAACCGCAAGTCCAGAACAAGCACAAGAAATGCATGCATTTATTAGAGAAACCATTCGTCATACTTTTGGAAGCAACATCGCTGACCAAGTTTCGATTTTATATGGAGGAAGTGTAAAACCTGACAATGCACAAGAAATATTTGGCAAACCAGATGTGGATGGTGGTTTAATAGGTGGAGCTGCATTAAAAGCGGATGATTTTGCAGCCATTGTAAACGCGATCTAACATATCCTTTTATATAATGATAGCCAAATTAACTTCTAAGGTTAGTTTGGCTATTTTTTTATGTTTGCATATTGGATATTGACTAAAGCCACTACTTAAAACAAGAAATGCCAAAAAAGAAATGCTTACCTTTGCAAAAAAGTAATACAATGAATACGTTTGAGCAATTTAATCTTCCTAAATCCCTTCAAAAAGCACTAGACGAAATGGGGCTTACAACTCCTACTCCAATTCAGGAGAAATCTTTTTCAGTGATCATGTCGGGAAGAGATGTCATGGGGATCGCTCAAACAGGTACAGGAAAGACCTTGGCTTATTTGTTACCTGTATTAAAACAATGGAAATTCATTGCTACTGACACTCCTCGATTGGTCATATTAGTTCCCACACGTGAATTAGTTGTTCAAATTGTGGAGGTAATCGAAAACCTAACCCAATTTATGTCTGTGCGTACACTAGGTGTGTATGGAGGTGTCAACATCAATACGCAAAAGAAAGCGGTGTATGCCGGAATCGATATTCTTGTTGGAACCCCAGGAAGAACGATGGATTTGGCTCTTGACAACGTAATTCGATTTGATTCTTTACAAAAATTAATCATCGACGAATTTGACGAAATCCTTAATTTAGGATTCCGTTTCCAAGTTACTTCTTTGTTGGCGATGATGAAAAACAAACGTCAAAACATATTGTTTTCGGCTACGATGACCGATGATGTGGATGAAATTTTGGATGAATATTTTGAAATACCAGAAGAAGTAACCCTTGCACCTTCAGGAACTCCGCTCGAAAAAATTGAACAATTAGCATACAAAGTGCCGAATTTTTTAACGAAAATAAACCTACTTGGGCACATCCTAGAAAATGATGAAAGCACCCAGCGCGTCCTTATTTTTGCTAACAATAAAAAAACAGTTGATTTAATTGCCAATAGCATAGAAGAAAACTATCCGGATCAATTTGGAGTCATACACTCAAATAAATCTCAGAACTACCGATTGAACACCATGGCATCTTTTCAGGCAGGTGAACTTCGCGGAATAATTACGACCGATGTGATGGCGAGAGGTCTTGATATTTCAGATGTTACTCATGTAATAAACTTTGAGTTTACTGACATTCCAGAACAGTACATTCACCGAATTGGTAGAACAGGACGTGCGGACAAAACGGGAATTGCTATTAGTTTCATCAGTCCAAAAGAAGAAGAAATTCAAATTGAGGCAGAATTATTGATGGAAAAAGAGATTGAATTCCTTCCCTTTCCCCAAGATGTGATCATTGCAGAACGCTTACTTGAATTTGAAAAAGATCGAAAAAAAGTAAAGCAATTAATGAAAAAACCTAAGTTTGAAGGTGGTGCTGCTTTTCATGAAAAATCGACCAAAAACAAAAAGGTAAATTTGGGAGGACCTGCCAAAACGAAACCTCGAAAAACAGAATCGCGCAATCGTGGGGTGGAACGAACTCGGGATGCTAAAAAGAAAAAGAAGAAATAATACGCATACTCACAAAAAAACCGCATCAAGTGCGGTTTTTTTTATTCTTCATAGCGAGCTATTTCTCTGTCATAAAATGCGTTGGCTTGCGTGATCAATCCTTCCATTTCTGCATTTAATTCTGTTTCATCAAGATCTTCATCTTCTTCCATAAACTCAACCTCATCATCTTTTAAATTGATGATAAAACGAGGGTAATCTAGGTGAATAATAAAAATATCATCTGGATAATCGGTGTTGTCACCTAATACAAATTTTGGTAATTCCATGGTAGTTTCTTTTCTAAATTAATATTCAATCGTTTCTTTTGGTTCGCCTTCTTTTACCATTTTATGGGTTAAATAATGAAAACGTATATATAAAAATAAGGCTGCAGCAGTCAATCCTGCTAACAATCCAATCCAAACACCTTCTGCCTTTAAATTCGTGTGTTCGCCTAAATAATAAGAGGTTGGAAAACCAATGACCCAATATGCAACAAACGTAATATACATAGGAATTTTCACGTCTTGTAAACCACGAAGCGCTCCAAGAACCACTACTTGAATTCCATCTGAAATTTGAAAAACAGCGGCAACTAGTAATAATTTGGAAGCTATTTCAATCACTTCTTTGTTGTCCAACAATTGATTTTGATTTTCCATGTTTAAAAACAAATACGGCAAGGTAGTATGCAATGCAACAAACATAATTGCAAACACGATTTCGATAATAATTGCCAATAAAAAAATAGATCGTGCCACCACAATCAATTGTTTATAATCATGTAAACCTTTTTGCTGACTGATTCGAATCATCGACACAACACTAAGTCCCATTGCAAACATGAATGTCATAGAAGCTAAGCTAAGGGCAATTTGATTGGCGGCTTGGCTTGTCTTTCCGATGTTTCCACACAACCAAATGGCAGCTGTAAACAAGACGACTTCAAACAACATTTGCATGGCAGAAGGCAAACCTAAATTTACAATCTTTTGAATGACTGGTTTTTTTATCTCGCTGAAGCTGAAATTTTTGAAATACGGTCGGAGTGTCATTTGATTGATCAAGATGAAATGCATAAACACCACCATTGCAATTCTTGAAATCACAGTCCCAAGACCCGCGCCCAAAATACCCATTTTTGGAAAAATCCAAATTCCATAAATGAGCCAATAGTTAAACGCAACATGCACAATGTTCGCCATAATAATGGCATACATTGAATATTTCGTCATCGACATACCGTCTGCAAACTGCTTATATCCTTGGTAAATGATGAGAGGTACCAATGAAAAAGCAACCCAATCCAGATAAGGCAATGCTAACGAGATCACTTCTTGAGGTTGGTGCAACAATTGCATGATAGGTTTTGCAAATACAACCAATCCAAACAAGAAAAATCCTAAAAGGATACACAAAAGCAAACCATGATGAAAAGTAGAACGTATTTTGTGTACGTCTTTTTCGGCTTCGGCTTCGGCTACAATCGGTGTAATTGCAGTTGAAAATCCGATTCCGATGGACATCGCAATAAAAATCATGCTGTTCCCTAGAGAGACAGCTGCAAGTTCTGTTGCGCCTAGTTTTCCAACCATAATGTTATCCACAATTCCGATAAGGGTATGACCTAGCATCCCCAAAATGACAGGATATGCCAATTTTAGATTGGTTGCAAACTCTTTCGTGTATTTGGATAGAATCACCTTAGTTGTATTGTTTTTGATAATAATTTTGATAATCGCCAGAAGTAACATTGTTAAGCCATTGCTCATTGGCTAAAAACCAATCGATGGTTTTTTCTAAACCTTCTTCAAAAGTTACAGATGGTTTCCATCCCAATTCTTTGTTGATTTTACTGGCATCAATTGCATAACGTAAATCGTGACCTGGACGGTCTTTTACGTAAGTGATTAAATGATTCGAAGCTCCTGCTGGACGACCCAGTTTTGCATCCATTTGGGCAATCAATAATTTTACGAGATCAATATTTTGCCATTCATTGAAACCGCCAATATTGTAGGTTTCGTGGTTTCTTCCTTGGTGAAAAACCAAATCGATAGCCACAGCATGATCTTCTACAAAAAGCCAATCACGTGTATATTTCCCATCACCATAAACAGGCAGTGGTTTGTTGTTGATGATGTTATTGATAAACAAAGGAATCAATTTCTCTGGAAAATGATTGGGACCGTAGTTATTAGAACAATTGGTAATCACATAGGGTAAACCATAGGTCTCGCCATAAGCTCTTACAAAATGATCTGAGCTTGCTTTAGATGCTGAATAAGGAGAGTTGGGATCGTATGCTGTAGACTCCGTAAAAAGTCCGGTTGCGCCCAATGCTCCATATACTTCATCTGTAGACACGTGATAAAAACGCTTACCCTCAAAACTAGAGGCCCAAATGGTCTTGGCTGCATTCAATAAGTTCATCGTTCCGATAACATTGGTTTTCACAAAACTCAATGGATCTGTAATCGAACGATCGACATGTGATTCTGCTGCTAAATGAATGACCCCATCAAATTGATGTTCTTGAAACAATGCATTGATAAAATCGGCATCGACAATATCCCCTTTGATGAAAGTATAATTTGGTTCTTTTTCAATATCTGAAATGTTCTCTAAATTTCCGGCATACGTCAAGGCATCCAAATTAAAGATTTGATAGTCTGGATAATTCTTTACAAATCTTCTCACTACATGCGAGCCAATAAAACCAGCTCCTCCTGTGATTACTATTTTTTTCAT
>JAGNYR010000063.1:0-2170 GCA_017984835.1 Flavobacterium sp.
GCCAAAGTTTTCAAAAGCAATCTCAACATCATTCCGAAAAGAATTGCCTATATCATGGGAGCCGGAGATGAAGTTCCGAAAAGTTTATTGGAAATGGGATATGACGTATCGCTGATCAAACCTGAAACAATCAGCCGTGAATTATTGCTAAATTTTGATGTGGTAATGACCGGAATCAGAGCTTATAATGTGGTGAAAGAATTGGATGCAAAACAATGTTTTTTACTCGATTTTGTGGCCAGCGGAAAAACCATGATTGTACAATACAACACTACAGACGAATTGGTCACCTCACAAATTGCTCCTTTTCCAATCAAATTATCTAGAGACAGGGTAACCGAAGAAAATGCGGTGGTCACTTTCTTAGAACCCAATCACCCACTTGTGTCGTACCCGAACAAAATTACATCCAAAGATTTTGAGGGTTGGAAACAAGAACAAGGTTTGTACTATCCAAATCAATGGGATTCACATTTTACCGCTTTATTTGCATCCAATGACAAAAACGAATCGCCCAAAAAAGGAGCACTTTTAACTTGTAATTTTGGCAAAGGAAAATACATTTATACTGGATTTAGTTTCTTTAGAGAATTACCTGAAGGTGTAATTGGAGCATACCGATTGATGGCTAATTTAATATCGTACTAAGATGAACGAGAAAAAAAATAAATGGAATACCGATTACACTTGGTTATTGGTCATGAATGCAGTTTACATCGTGATATTTTATGTATTAATGCAAATATTCTCATAATATGCAACAAATAGATTGGATTATTTTATGCGTAACTCTTTCTTTTATAGTAATATACGGCGTATACAAAACAAAAGGAAGCAAAAATGTAGAAGATTATATTCTAGGAAATAAACAAACCAATTGGTGGACCGTTGGTATCTCGGTTATGGCTACTCAAGCAAGTGCCATCACCTTTTTATCAACACCGGGACAAGCCTATCACGACGGAATGGGGTTTGTTCAATTTTATTTTGGACTCCCGCTAGCGATGGTGGTGATTTGTTTGACCTTCATCCCAATTTATAATCGACTAAAAGTCTATACGGCATATGAATATTTGGAGCAACGATTTGATTTAAAAACAAGAAGTTTGGCCTCTATCCTATTCATGGTACAACGTGGTCTTGGAACCGGATTGACAATTTATGCTCCTTCCATTATTTTATCGACTTTGTTGGGTTGGAACCTAACACTCTTAAACATCATAATCGGAATACTCGTGATTATTTATACTTTTTCGGGAGGTACCAAAGCGGTAAACGTAACTCAAAAACACCAGATGTTCATCATCATGAGTGGAATGTTCATTACTTTCTTTCTGATCTTGCATTTACTTCCAAATGAGATGACCTTTTCAAATGCGATGCATATTGCTGGTGCCAATGAAAAAATGAATATTGTTGATTTTTCTTTCGATCCCGAAATGCGATACACCCTTTGGAGCGGAATTGCAGGTGGTTTTTTCTTAAGTTTGGCCTATTTTGGAACCGACCAATCACAGGTTGGAAGGTATTTATCTGGTAAATCGGATAAAGAAAGTCAGATGGGATTGATCATGAACGGATTTCTGAAAGTACCCATGCAATTTTTTATTTTATTGATTGGTGTGATGGTTTTTGTGTTTTTTCAATTCAATGACGTACCCTTAAACTTTAATCCTGTCAACAAACAAATCATTGAAAAGTCGCAGTATGCAGAACAGTACCATGAACTTGAAAACCAATTAAACGAATTAACAGAAGAGAAAAAAGAATACAATTTGTTGTACATGGACCACTTAAATCAAAACTATGACAACCCGATTTTAAGGAATAAATTAGTGGCCATTTCGGGTAAAGAAAAAGATTTAAGAGACCAAGCAAAAGATTTGATTTCCAAAGCAGACGTTAAAGCTGAAACCAACGACAAAGATTATGTGTTTTTGTATTTCATCTTGAATTATTTGCCCAAAGGTTTGATCGGATTGTTATTGGCCGTGATCTTATCTGCAGCCATGTCCTCAACTGCCTCCGGACTTACCGCATTGGCTTCAACAACTGCCATCGATATTTACAAAAGAAATTTAAAACAACCAAAGTCAGATAAACACTTTGTAAATGCCACCAAATACTTCACCCTACTTTGGGGTATCATCGCTATTTTGTTTGCCTGTGT
>JAGNYR010000063.1:2270-5723 GCA_017984835.1 Flavobacterium sp.
CGTTATTATGATTTAGGATGTTTACAAAAATTGTTAAACATCACGCTATTACATGATTACGGATATAAAATTTCTAAAATATCAAAATTAACGGATGAAAAAATAAAAGCCCTCTCAAGAGAAATTGTTTCGGAGAAGAGCGCAAAAAATCATGCCATAAGTACTTTTAAACTTGCCATGATGAATTTTGATCAGGCATTGTTTTTCAATACGTACAACGAATTACTATCTTCAAAATCGTTCAAAGAGATCTTTTACGAAGTCATCATTCCGATGATGAATGAGATTGGATTTCTTTGGCAAACCGATACCATCACTCCTGCACATGAGCATTTCTTGAGCAATTTGATCAAGCAAAAACTCATGATGAACATCGAAAAGCTGTATGAACATGCTCCCACAAGAACTGACAAAGTTTTTGTGCTTTATTTACCTTACAACGAGATCCATGAATTGGGATTGATGTACTTAAATTACGAAGTTATTTCGAATGGTTATAAAACTATTTACCTTGGAGAAAGCGTACCTTTGGAAAGCTTGAAAGATTTAAAAAATTATTTTGACAACATTGTTTTTGTCTGCTACATGACCGTTGAACCTCAAAAAGAAGAGGTGGCAAATTACATCCAAAAATTAGAAAAAGAAGTGCTAGACAAATCATCCGAATTATGGTTAATCGGAAGAATGACAGCTTATGTAAAAAACACCAAACCCAATATGAAAGTCTTTGGTTCTATTGAAAGTTTTGCTGAAAATTTATAAAATACCTTATGAAAAAAGACATTAAAATTATTGGTTCTGGTTTTTCATCTTTGGCAGCGGCTTGTTACCTAGCAAAAGAAGGAAACAAAGTAACGGTGTATGAAAAAAACAGCACCATTGGCGGTAGAGCCCGACAATTAAAAAAAGACGGTTTTACATTTGATATAGGTCCAACATGGTATTGGATGCCCGATGTATTTGAACGTTTTTTTGCTGACTTTGGAAAAAAACCATCCGACTATTACGACCTGATTAAATTATCACCTGCCTATCAAGTATATTTCGGGATCGATGAATTTGTGCTTATTGCAGATAATTTACCCACCATAATTGCCACTTTTGAATCCATTGAAAAAGGAAGCGGACAAAAGCTAGAAGCTTTCATGAAAGAAGCCCAAAGTAATTATAATATTGCCATCAAGGATTTGGTGTACCGACCAGGAGAATCTCCTTTGGAACTCATTACGGTTGAAACAGCAAAAAAAGTCAATCAGTTTTTTAGCAACATATCTAAAGACATCAGAAAGAAATTCAAAAATCAGAAATTAGTTCAAATTTTAGAGTTTCCCGTATTGTTTTTAGGTGCAAAACCATCCGATACCCCTTCTTTCTATAGTTTTATGAACTTTGCTGATTTTGGATTAGGTACGTTTCATCCAAAAAACGGAATGTATTCAGTGATATTAGCCATGGAAAAATTGGCGTTAGAATTGGGTGTTACCATAGAAACAAATCAAAATGTGAGCAAGATCATTGTTCAATATGGCATTGCTACAGGAATAATAGTCAATGGTGAAAAAATGGACGCCGACATCGTTTTATCCGGTGCCGATTATCATCATTCAGAAACTTTATTGGACAAAGAATACCGAATGTATTCGGAAAAATACTGGGAAAGCAGGGTGTTTGCCCCATCTTCCCTCCTGTTCTACGTAGGTTTTGATAAAAAAATAGAGCGTGTAGAGCACCATAGTTTGTTTTTTGATGTTGACTTCGATATCCATGCCAAAGCGATCTATGACAACCCGGAATGGCCAGAAAATCCATTGTTTTACGCCAGCTTCCCATCCAAAACAGATGAAAATTCTGCACCAGAAGGAAACGAAGCTGCTATTTTTTTAATACCTTTAGCTCCTGGACTGGAAGATACAGAAGCTTTAAGATCAGAGTATTTCGATAAAATTGTAGATCGTTTGGAAAAATTAACCCGTCAAGAGTTAAAAAGTCACATTCTATTTAAAGAATCGTTCTGCGTAAATGACTTTGTAAAGGAATACAATTCTTATAAAGGAAATGCATACGGAATGGCGAATACATTGTTACAAACCGCTTTTTTACGTCCGAAATTAAAGAGTAAAAAAGTAGCCAATTTATATTTCACAGGTCAATTAACTGTTCCTGGACCAGGGGTTCCGCCGGCATTAATATCAGGGAAGTTAGTATCCGACCTCATACAAAAATATTCAAAATAATCGTCCTATGAAATCAACTTTTGATACCGTTTCATTTCATTGTAGTGAAAATGTAACCAAAACATATAGTACCTCTTTTTCTTCTGCTGTGAAGATGTTGGCACCAAGTATTCGCCAAGATATTTACAACATATATGGCTTTGTTCGCTTTGCAGATGAAATTGTAGATTCATTTCATACGTACGACAAGGAACTGCTTTTTGATCTGTTTGAGAAAGATTTAGACAATGCACTTCAACACCGAATCAGTTTAAATCCGATATTGAACTCGTTTCAACATACTGTGCACGCCTATTCAATTCCGAAAGAATTGATTGACGCTTTTATGAAAAGCATGCGATTGGATTTAACAAAAAAAGAATACCAAACAAAAGCGGAATATGACGAATACATTTACGGTTCTGCTGATGTAGTAGGATTGATGTGCTTAAAGGTTTTTGTAAAAGGAAACGATCAAAAATATGAAGAATTAAAAGAATCTGCGATGCGATTGGGTTCTGCTTTTCAAAAAGTAAATTTTTTACGAGATTTAAAAGCCGATTACGAGGATTTAAGCCGGACGTATTTTCCAAACACCGATTTGACACAACTCAATGAAGCATCAAAAATGGAAATCATTGCAGAAATAGAAGAGGATTTTAGAGTTGGATTTTCGGGTATTGTAAACTTGCCATTAGAAGCAAAATTTGGCGTTTATACTGCTTTTATTTATTACAAGAAGTTGTTATTAAAACTCAAAAAGACGCCTTCATTAGAAATTAAAAATACACGAATAAGAGTTTCAGATTACCAAAAATTTCAACTACTTACCAAATGTTATTTTTCATATAAATTAAATTTAATATAATAAATACCAATACGTTATGCTATTACACTTATTTGTTTTCTTTACCACTTTTTTCATCATGGAATTTATGGCGTGGTTTACACACAAATACATCATGCATGGTTTTTTATGGTACTTACATGCCGATCATCACAACAAAGATCACGATTCGTGGTTTGAACGAAATGATGCCTTTTTTATTTTTTATGCAGTGGTAAGTATCGGTTGTTTTTTATTATGGAAAAACAACATTCTAGAAATCGGGATTTCAATTGGCTTGGGGATTTTTTGTTATGGGTTGGCCTATTTTATAGTACACGATATTTTTATTCACCAACGATTCAAACTCTTAAGAAATGCAAATAATTTGTATGCAAAAGGAGTTAGAAGAGC
>JAGNYR010000063.1:5823-8620 GCA_017984835.1 Flavobacterium sp.
ACGGTTTGCCCATAAAACAAACCTGTTACAAAAAATGCAATTACGATATAGAATGTTTTCATCTTATTTACTTTTAATGATTCACGTTTTCAAAACTGCAAATAGTTTGCCAAGTTTTCTCTCTTTACTGCAAATATAGTTTTAATTGCATAACTCACACCAATCGAATTAAATTGTTTAGAACTTAAAGAGCAAGCCTAATTTTACATTTCGTCCTTGCGTAGAATAACCAAAGTTTTCAGTAAAATCAACATTAAAGAGATTGTTAACATACATAAACAAGGATAAACGATTGGGAATACAATCAAAAGCAGTCGAAAGATGAACCAGTTGATACGACTTCAGTTGTACCCTGCTATTTGAATAGGTAACACCGTCAAAATAAACATCTTTTTTTTCTGAATTGTACTGATAACTTAGGTTGAAATTCGTCTTTTTATTGAGCATAAAGTGCAACGAGGCATTTATTTTATGCTTCGGAATCAACTTATCCAACAGTACATCCACTTGTGTAAAAGTGTAATTGGATCGTACATTTA
Organism: Flavobacterium sp.; assembly: GCA_017984835.1. Lineage (GTDB taxonomy): Bacteria > Bacteroidota > Bacteroidia > Flavobacteriales > Flavobacteriaceae > Flavobacterium. The sequence continues at coordinate 6,363 of JAGNYR010000063.1, forward strand.
ATTTGGAATTGATTGCATAACTTGATTCTACTTCAAATCCTTTCGCTTTGTTTGTTCCATTTACATTGACATAATTGGAAGCAAACGTAACTGGATCCGTTTCAAATCCGAAGCTGTTTTTTTGAAATCGAATAAACGAAACCACGTTAAAATGGAATTTTTTATCCAACCCAAAAGCTTCAAATCCAACTTCCATGGTTTTATTTAATTCGGGGGTCAACTTGCTATTCCCATATTCCGAATACAATTGGTACAAACTCGGAGTCACAATAGCCGTGCTCAGGGATGCAAGTACTTTGTATTGTTTGTCAATGCCAAAATTATAGGAAGGATTGATGTTAAAGATCGATTTTAACCCATAGGCACTGTGGTGATTCAATCGTGAACCCAGATTTATGTTAAAACCGGAAGGTGCATTCCAAACAGAAGTTACGTAAAAATCAACTAAATTAAATTTAGTGCTTTCTTGGTTTACTCCACCGTAAGGCGTTACACTATTCATGTCAAAAAACTGATAATTCAATCCCGAAATCAGTTGTAAATCTGATGCTATTGCGTATTTATTTACCACATCTAAATGTATGTTTCTAGAGGCGTAATTTGAACTTTCCATTGCATTGCTCCACGAATTAAATTCAGAATAGTCTCTTGTGTTTTTTGAAAAACTAGCGTTAAAAACTGATTCGCCCTTGTGGTATTTATATTTAGTAATCGTTCCGAATTTAGTTTGGGAAGTATGCGTGATGTTCAACGAATTATCATTAAAACCTGTATTGTCAAAAGGAGCATCGTAATCATTTTTGATTTGATCTAGGGTTCCAAAAAATTGTGTGGAGATTTTTTTACTCAACTTAATCCCCAATTTTCCTCTAACATTGATTTTTGAAAACCGATCCCATTCATTATTTTGATTGGGCAATGAAGCAATTTGTGACATACCTGTAGTTTCCACACTGCTAAAAGAAGCCAAATAATCATAAACACCACGACTCCCATCAACCGAAATAGATTGATTAAAATCGTGTCCTTTTAAATTCGATTGTGATGCTGTAGTATTGGATCCAACGCTCATATTCACCGAACCTCTTAATGCATTTTTACTTGATTTTTTTAAGGTAATATTGATTACTGCAGTAGCCGCACCCGTTCCATACAAAGTACTTGAAGCGCCTTTCATGATTTCGATGCTTTCAATTTGATCTAATGCTAGTAAACGTAAATCAAACTCAATACTAATTCCAGATGCGTCGGTAACCGGCGTTCCATCAATCAATATCAACACTTGCTGGTTTTTACCTCCACGAATGTAATAGCCTAGGTTTTTACCATTGGCCGATTGGCTTCCGTTGATTTCTACCCCAGCCAGACTGTTCAAGATCATGGGAAGTGTTTGACCTACTTTTTTCTCCAAATCAGCAGCTGTAATTTTGGTGATTACTTTCCCTGATTTTTCTTTACTCATCGCAAATTTCGTATCCGAAACGACCACTTCTTGCAAAGGATTGATGGATTCATTTTCCTTGTTTTGCGCACACAACAAAGAAGTAGTAAACGCAAATATTGCGCTTATAACATAATTCTTTTTTTTCATTTTTAATTTAAAAATGTTGTTTCAATAAGGGAGAAAAGCATAGAAATACCCATACCCAAACCTTTTTTTCCCGAAAGTTTGTTACTCGATGTAAACGGCAGGTCTCCTGGCTTGCGTCTTGTTGTTGACCTTCTCATTTGCCTTAACAAACAATGGTATGTAGATAACAACAAGCTGATTAGCTTACAGTTGCGGGTACAGCTCAGGTTTTGAACCTGATTCCCTTTTAATGAGAATTAATAAAATAATTCACAACCAATTACACGGCAAAGGTAATTGAAAATTTTATGTGTCAAAATAAATATTCCATATTAAAACAATATTCTACTTTTGTAAAAAAAACGTGAAACTAAATTTGAAAATTTTTATACTGCTACTCAGTGTTTTTTTGGTTCAATGTAAAAAAGAAGAACCCACAAAATCTGATGTTAAAAATGACAACTCGGTCCAATATGCATCGGGGTTTTCAATTGAAAAACACGAAGGTTATACACTCCTAGAAGTTACCAATCCGTGGCCAAATGCAACAAAAAAATTCAAATACATATTAAAAAAAGCGAGTACAACAATTTCTGAAAAAAACGTTCAAGACGCAATCATCATCAATGTTCCCATCAAAAAAATTGTAGTTACTTCTACCACACACATTCCATCGCTTGAAATGTTG
>JAGNYR010000100.1 GCA_017984835.1 Flavobacterium sp.
CTTTTCCGCCATTGCAAAATAGTTTTGGCACAATTACTTCCAAAGGAAACGTTTCAGTTTTACTTTCCTCCAAAATTAGATCTATCGAAACTCAATCTCCTATGCTTGCATTTGCAGAAAATCAAGGTAAAAGAGCGGCTTATTTGTTAGGAGAAAACAGCTGGAAATGGCGTTCACAAAGTTTTATTGACCGACAAAACTTTGAAAAATATGATCTATTTATAGACAAAATCATTCAGTTTTTAGCTTCCAATAGCGCTAAAAAATCATTAGTTGTAGAACACGAATTGTTTTATAATTCTGGTGATAAAATCGAGATTAGCGCCCAATATTTCAATAAAAATTATGAATTTGACGAAAAGGCTCGTTTGAATATTGCTGTTGTAAATACGCAAACTAAAGCGGTCAAAAATTACGATTTATTGAAAGGAACAAATTCGTACAAAGTCAATCTTGACGGACTGTCAGCAGGTAAATATAACTTTACAATTACGGAACTAAACTCAAGAGAAAAGTATTCCAACCATTTTGAAGTTTTGGATTTTGATATCGAAAAGCAATTTGTAAACCCTGATTTTCAGAAATTGAATCAATTGGCTTCGCAAACCAAAGGAACTGTCTATTTAACGAATCAAACCGAAAAACTGATTCAAGAACTTTTAAAAAATGATGCGTATAAAGCGGTCCAAAAAAAGGTGACTGCTAAAACGCCATTAATTGATTGGGTTTGGCTTTTGGTAATTATTGCATTTTTACTTTCAACCGAATGGTTGGTTAGGAAATACAATGGCTTGTTATAATTATTTATTTCTGGTATTTCTTTTTCTTCAACATATCAGAAGCCGTTTGGTAATACGAAACCGTTTCTTTGACTAAGTCGGTTCGTTCTTTTTTCAACAAAACTTGATCGTAGTACAATTGAAATTCCGGAGCCATTTTCTGGTCGGGTTTTAAACTCAATTGAAATTGTTTGACTTGTTGTTTTGGCGAAATTATTGTCAATACATTATCTTTTATCAAGCCTAAATCTTGGTAAGTAGCGATTAATGCTCTTGGCTTATAATCAGATTGAAGTACGTCTTGACCGTAAAATTTACTTTGGTAATTGAAATTCAATAATCCCATTACGGTAGGTATTACATCAATTTGCGACATTAATTGATTGTATTTTTGAGGTGCTATAAATCCAGGGCTATATACTAAAGCTGGAATTCTATATTTGTCTAAAGGAAGTTCTGTTTTTCCAGCACTTGAGGCACAATGATCGGCTACAATTACAAAAACAGTATTCTTAAACCAAGACTGTTTTTTAGCCATTACAAAAAACTGTTTCAAAGCATAATCCGTATATTTTACTCCACCATCTCTGGACTTGGCGTCGCCGGGAATATCAATTTTGTTATTTGGGTAGGTAAATGGTCTGTGATTACTTACGGTCATCCAATGATTAAAAAATGGTTTACCAGTTTTTGCTTCGGCATTCATTACTGTAATGGCTTTATTAGCCATATCTTCATCACAAACACCCCAAACATTAGCAAAGGTAATTTCGTTTGGACTCAAAGTTTTTTTATCGACAATAGCGTACCCATTTCCTGAGAAAAAATCTTCCATATTATCAAAGAAAGCATCTCCACCGTACAAGTATTTTACGTTGTACCCTTTTTGTTGAAAGATACTCCCTGTCGAAAATTTATTTTTATTGTCTTTTCGTTTGACCACACTTTCACCAGCTGTAGGAGGAAAGCAAAGGGTTACCGCTTCTAGTCCACGAACAGTGCGGTTTCCAACAGCGTACAAATTGGTAAATTGTAAACTTTGAGTTGCTAAATCATCTAAAAATGGAGTTATAGCATTTTCGTTTCCATACGCTTTCATGAAATCAGCACTGTAACTTTCAATGGTAATTAAAACTACATTTTTATGATTTTCTTGTCCGTTTCCAATGATTTGTCTTAAAGTAGATTCATCAGTTATACCTGGAATTTGTTCTTTCAAAGTAGCATACGCTTCTTGACTTGGTATTGTTTTATAAAATTTAAAGTAATCCAATTCACTATGAATAAAAGCCAAATAGAATTTATACACGCCGTTAGATTGCAATTCATTCGTGAAAATATTCTGAGAGTTTTCTTTTGTTGCCAAATAGGGGATTGTGGTCAATGAAAGGCCTAAAATAACAAAATACAATCCTGAAATTTTGATTTTTTCAGTAAAAGAAGGAATAAATTCTATGTAGTTTTTTGAACGCTTTACAATGAAATACGTTATTGTTCCTGATATTAAAAATAGTGAGGTAAATATTGGAATTACAGGGTATGATTGCATGATATTTCCGATGACTTCATTGGTATAAACCAAATAATTTACAGCAATAAAATTGTATTTTACGCCAAATTCATTCCAAAAGAAAAACTCACTAATGGCGTTTTGAAGTATCAAAGTAACAAATAGAAAAATCACAAAGGAAAACAACCAGAAACGAATGGTATTTCTATATTTTGGAAGGAATAATAACAGACCAAAAAGTAGTGTTTTAAGTCCGATAAAAGCCATTCCTATTTCGGGTAAAGCGCCACCATATTCGTTTAAAATAGTATTTCCAAAAGCAACATATAAAAACAAGCTAACGAGCAATCCAAAAATAATATAACCTGTTGGTTTGAGGTATTTTGAATTGGATATAAAAATCAAGTACAACCATAGTAATCCACTTAAGACCGTGAAAACTAAAAAGTCAGATAGAATTCCGAATGTAAAAATTTTGATTGTATCCAAGCC
>JAGNYR010000064.1 GCA_017984835.1 Flavobacterium sp.
TTGACGGAATAAAACATGTATTGCGTACCATTCCATCTGGAATTTTCCATGAAAACAACATCAACATCATCGGAAACGGAGTGGTAATTGACCCAGTCGTTTTCAAATCTGAAATTGATGGACTCGCAAAATTTAATTTAGATATCAAATCAAAATTAATCATCTCTAGAAAAGCACATTTAATTCTTCCTACCCATCGTTTATTAGACGCTGCTTCTGAAGCTTCTAAAGGAAAAGCTAAAATTGGTTCTACTTTAAAAGGAATTGGACCAACTTATATGGACAAAACAGGAAGAAATGGTATTCGTGTGGGAGATATTGAATTGGCAGATTTCAAAGATAAATACCGTGCTTTAGCCAACAAACACGAAGAAATGATCAAGTTCTACGATGTTGATATTCAATACAATTTGGCAGAATTAGAAAAAGAATTTTTTGAAGCCATCGAAGATCTGAAAAAACTAGATTTTATCGATAGTGAAGAATATTTAAACCAAGCACAAAGAGCTGGAAAATCAATTCTATGCGAAGGAGCACAAGGATCTTTATTGGATGTGGATTTTGGAACCTATCCTTTTGTTACTTCTTCTAACACAACAGCTGCCGGTGCTTGTACCGGACTCGGAATTGCTCCAAACAGAATCAAAGAAGTATACGGAATTTTCAAAGCGTACACGACGCGTGTAGGATCTGGACCTTTCCCAACCGAAGATTTTGGTGAAGATGGCGATTTAATGGCAAGCGTTGGAAACGAATTTGGTAGTGTTACCGGAAGAAAAAGACGTTGTGGTTGGTTGGATTTAGTTGCACTAAAATATGCCATTCAAGTAAACGGGGTTACCCAATTAATGATGATGAAAGGTGATGTATTATCTGGATTTAAAACTTTGAAAGTATGTACATCCTACAATTACAAAGGAGCAACCATCCAACATTTACCATACAACATAGAAGAAGAGAACGTCTCTCCTATTTATACGGAATTCAAAGGTTGGCAAGCCGATTTAACAGGGATGTCAACCTACGATGAACTTCCTGTTGAATTAAAAGAATACATTGCCTTTATTGAAAAAGAAGTCGAAGTACCCATAAAAATTGTTTCTGTTGGTCCAGATAGAAAACAAACCATATTGAAATAATAAAAAAGGGATTTACATGTGTAAATCCCTTTTTTATTAGAACTTATAAATAAACGATTCACTCGGCGGTACAACCATTTGAATGGTACCCATACCCTTTGCAACTTTCAGCTCGTTTTTTGAAGAATACAAAGCATCACTTACCGGATAATTTCCGTCTTTTAGATTCCACATTTGGATCAATTCACTAGGAACTATTAATTCGATCGTGGCTGCTTTATCTTTTGAAAAGTTAGAAACAACAATCAATCGCTCTTTTGCATCCCATCGAGCAAATGAATACAAGGCATCAGCATACCACTTGTCTTTTGCTTGAAAAGAATGGATTTCCATAAAATTGCCCATCAAAGCAGAACTTGTCAAGCTAAAATTCAACAATCGCTTATAGAAATCACGTAATTCTTTTTCTTTTGGGGTCAATTGTCCACCATCAAATTTTCCGTTGTTCATCCATCGTTGGTGATTAGGAACCCCAATATAATCAAAAATAGATGTACGAGAAGGTTTTCCGAAACCCGCGTTTTCATTCCCTGCTTCACCTACTTCTTGTCCAAAATAAACCATGGTTGGAGCTGAACTAATGGTGGTTGAAACGACCATTAACGGCTTTCCATTTTCAGCACTTCCAGCAAATTCAGCACTTGCCAACCTTTGCTCATCATGATTGTCTAAAAAATGCAACATATGATGTTCAATATCAGCCAAACCTAGTTGGATATTAGTAATACCATCTGTAGAAGACTTCCCTTTAATGACCTCCTTTAATTTATCATACAACTCTACTTTATCATACAAATAATCCATTTTTCCGTAATGGATATAATTTCTGTATTCTTTTGGATTGTAAACTTCTGCCAACAAAAATGCAGCTGGGTTTTTCATCTTGATATGCGAATTCATGTAGCTCCAAAATTCGTACGGAACCATTTCTGCCATGTCATATCGAAATCCGTCCACTCCTTTATCCATCCAGTAAAGAGCAATGTCTCTAAATTTGATCCAGGAATTAGGGACTTCTTTGTTTTTCCAAAATTGGTAATGCTCAGCAATTGACTTGTTGTAATAATCGGCTGGCAATGTATCAAAATCTTTGGTTCCGTCAGGTCGAATACCGTAATTTATTTTAACCGTTTCGTACCAATCACCCTCATTTGGTTTGGCTAGTCGAGATCCATTCCCTGTCCATTTTGCTGGATTTTCATTAAAAAAACCATCTACCAACGGATGTTTCTCGCCACCTAAAGGGAAATAGTTTGCTGAGGTCGGAACTTGAAATGCTTGATTAGGGATGTAATAAAAATTATTGTTTTTATCGTACGCAACTTTTTTATCATCGTCTGATCCAAAATCTTTTACTCCTTTTGGGTTTGATTTTCCTTCGTAAGAACGAGCAATGTGATTGGGAACAATATCAATAATTAATTGCAAACCATTTCGGTGCGTACGAGCAATCAATGCTTCAAATTCTTGTAGTCTATGAGCGGGATCCACTGCTAGATCCGGATTGACATTATAATAATCTTTCACTGCGTAAGGCGATCCAGCTCTACCTTTCACCACTTCCGGATCGTCATTAGAAATTCCATATTTCGTGTAGTCGTTCACCAAAGCATGATGTGGAACACCCGTATACCAAATATGAGTCACCCCTAAATTTTTTATTTCAGTAAGAGCCTTGTCTGTAAAATCATTGAACTTCCCTACTCCGTTTTCGGCGATGGTTCCCCATGGTTTATTTGTCGTATTTTTATTTCCATACAAACGAGTAAATACTTGGTAAACTACCTTTTTATGAGGTTGATTATCTGTCTGTGAGAGGTATTTGGTAGCAGTTGTACTTTGAGCAGAAACTAGATGGGATACCAGAACGATGAGAAGAAAAAAATGTTTTTTCATGGTTTACTTTTATAAAAAACAAATGTAATTGATTTCAAATATAATTCAAACATAAAAAAATCTTAATTCCTGTGGATGCTACCGCTATTTTCATAAATTTGCTCAAAATTTATTTTCTTGAAAAAAGTAATCTATCTTATCGTCCTACTGTTTCAATTGACCTTCGTTTTTGGCCAGAAAACAAATAAAATCATTATTGAAAATGCAGATTTTCAAGACATTAATGAATTTGAAATGCCAGGCGCACTTTTGCTAACAGGAAATGTTCGTGCACTGCATGACGGCATTGTAATGACCTGTAACAAGGCCTATTATTTCAAAGATGAAAATTACATCAAAGCGTTTGGAAACGTACAAATGGTGCAAGGTGATACCCTTTACCTGACTGGAAAATATGCCGAATACAACGGAAATATCAAACACGCTTATGCAACGGGAAACGTAAGCTTACGTTCGCCCGAAATGTCACTTGTAACCGACACAATTAATTTTGACCGAATATCGCAAGAAGCCTATTACAAATCAAACGGAACGATAACCAATAGAGACAATACCTTAAAAAGCAAATCGGGAAGATATTACGTACTCCAAAAGAAATACCAATTTTTAAGCGAAGTCGTCTTGACCAATCCCAAATATGTCATCAAATCCAATCATCTAGATTACTATACCAATTCGGGACATTCCTATTTGGTCGGACCTTCAACGATCACGGGAAAAGACAATTTTATTTACACCGAAAATGGTTTTTACAATACGAAGAAAAACACCGGCCACTTTCTAAAAAAATCCTACATCAAATACAAAGACCGACTCATTGAAGGAGACAGTTTGTATTATGATCGCGTAAAAGAATTTGCATCTGCTTCCAGAAATGTTAAAATAACGGATTCAATCAATAAAGGAGTTGCAAAAGGGCATTACGGCGAATTTTACAAAAAACAAGATTCTTTGTTCATAACCAAAAGAGCTTCTGTAAGGTATTTGATGGAAAAAGATTCCATGTTTATTCATGCAAAACGACTCGTTATTACCGGAAAATCGGGTGACCGAACCATCCGAGGATACAACAATGTCCGATTTTTTAAAACCGATTTAAGCGGAAAATGTGATTCCATACATTCCAATCAGAAAACAGCATTGACCAAACTTATCAATCGACCGATTCTATGGAATTTTGAAAACCAAATGACCGGAGATGTCATGCATCTAATTGGAAACAATGACAGCCAAAAATTAGATTCCTTAAAAGTACTCAACAATGCTTTCATCATATCCAAGGATACCCTTGGGACGGGCTACAACCAAGTGAAAGGGCAAAATCTGTACGGAAAATTTAGAGAAAACAAACTCTATGAAGTAGATATTGTAAAAAATGCCGAGGTGATATATTTCCTTCGAAACGACGATAAAGAATTGATTGGTATCAATAAAAACGTGAGCAGTAAAATCAACATGGAGCTGGATCAAAACAACATTGAAACCATCACCTTTTTCAACAACGTAGCGGGCGAAATTTATCCCGAGAAAGAACTACCCGAAAACGCACGTAAACTGAGGGGCTTTGTATGGAGAGGCGACGAACGAATCCTAACCAAAGAGGATATTTTCCCAGCTGAAGAAAACGAAATGGATGCCAAAATGCAAGCTGAAAAAAAAGCCAACGAAGCAAAAGACAGCAAGCCCATGAAAATCAGAAAAGAGACGTTGGATTACGACAAAAAGAAAACGAAATAATTATATGAACTCCGACTTCCTAAAGTACCAAGCGCAAACCTCTCCATACCCACTGGGAATGGAAGTTTCGCATGCCATTGGATCCTACATTTATGATACAAACAACAAAAGCTATTTAGATTTTGTTGCCGGCGTATCTGCTTGTTCTTTAGGGCATCAGCACCCACGAGTGAATCAAGCCATTAAAGACCAACTCGATAAATATTCGCACGTGATGGTCTATGGCGAGTACTCACAAAGTCCGGCAGTTCAATATTGTAAATTATTGGTCAACCACCTACCCAAAGAACTCAACAAAGTCTATTTGGTCAACTCCGGAACCGAAGCTTGTGAAGGCGCGCTTAAGTTGGTTCGACGTGTCACAGGTAGAAGCCAACTGATTTCATGCCACAATGCCTACCACGGCAATACAATGGGCTCGATGAGTGTGATGGGCTTTGAAGAACGAAAACAAGTATTTAGACCCTTACTACCTGATGTTGATTTTATCACCTTCAACAACGAAGCCGATATAGAAAAAATAACGACCAAAACAGCCGGTATCATTCTAGAAAGCATTCAAGGTGGCGCTGGTTTTATACAACCCGAAAACGACTTTTTGGCCAAAGTTAAAAAACGTTGTGAAGAAGTTGGCGCATTGATGATTGTAGACGAAATCCAACCGGGTTTTGGAAGAACCGGAAAATTATTCGGATTCGAAAATTACAACGTCGTACCCGATGTAGTCATTATAGGGAAAGGAATGGCAGGCGGAATGCCGGTTGGCGGATTCATTGCAAACGAAAAATACATGGATCTGCTTAGCCACGATCCCAAATTGGGACACATCACTACTTTTGGAGGTCATCCTGTAATTGCGGCTGCTTGTTTGGCCACTTTACAAGAAATAATCGATCAAGATTATGCGGCCCAATCCCTTGTAAAAGAAGCCTTATTCAGAAAACTGCTGGTACACCCTCTCATCACAGAAATTAGAGGAAAAGGACTCATGTTGGCCGCCATGACAGCATCGGAAGACATCACCAACCAAATCATATTGAAATGCCAAGACCGAGGTTTAATACTTTTTTGGTTGTTGTTTGAAGGAAAAGCTGTCAGAATAACGCCTCCACTCACCATTTCTGAAGCAGAAATAGAAGCAGGTTGCCGCATCCTACTCGAGGTTATGGATGAAATTGTACAATTGCAATAAATTTGGGTGTGCCCCTTTGGGTCGCGCTTTCCGTTACTAGTCCTCGCCTACTTGCGCTGCGCTTCCATCAGCTGCGGGCTATCCACTGCAATCGCTCACACAAAACAACCATAATCTAAGAAAACCCACTTTATAGGATGTTAATTAAATTGTTTAAAACAAATCCTGAAATACGACGATCCACTTCAAAATCGGCGTATCTTTATACTAATTAAAATACGATATTAGCATGCAATTAAGCGAAGAGGAAGAAGACAATAATTTATCGTTGCACAAATTTGAATCGATGCTAAAAACCAATAAGGTTTTGTTCTTCGATTCAGAAGAATTTGAAGAAATTATCCTTCACTACCTCGACATGGGCAAATCTAATTTGGCGAAAAAAGCCTTAAAATTAGCCCTTGAACAACATCCTAAGTCTACTGGTCTTAAATTGGTGCAAATCGAAATGCTCATTTTTGATGACAAACTAGACCTCGCTGATAAAATGCTGAATGAATTGTATGCTATCGAACCTACCAACGAGGAAATTTACATTCAAAAAGCAAATATTTATTCCAAAAAAGACGACCACAACAAAGCCGTTGAATTGCTTCATGAAGCCCTAAAATACACCGATGACCTGGCCGATGTTTACAATTTAATCGGAATGGAATATTTGTTCATGGACAATCTAGAACTTGCAAAAGAAAACTTCATCAAGTGCCTAGAAGAAGATTTTGAAGACCAATCAGCGCTTTACAATGTGGTTTATTGCCATGAATTTTTAGATCAAAACAAAGAGGCAATTGCCTACTTGATGAAATACATTGAAAAAAATCCATACAGTGAAATTGCTTGGCACCAAGCAGGTCGTTTGTATTATGGATTAAAAGAATACGAAAATGCAGTTCGCGCTTTTGAATACGCTACCTACATAGACGATGAATTTGTAGGTGCCTTTATGGAAAATGCAAAAGCATTGGAACGATTGAATCGATTCGAAGAAGCCATTTTAAATTACCAAAGAACCATCACCCTTGATGACCCAACGTCTTATGCATTACTCCGAATCGGGAAATGTTATGAAAAACTAGGTAATAAAAAAGAAGCGCTCAAATATTTTACCCAAACGGTTCACGAAGATCCTTTACTCGACAAAGGTTGGATTGCAATTACGGATTTTTATGTACGCCAAAAAAATTATCAAAAAGCGTTGTTCTACGTCAACAAAGCTTTAGAAATAGACAACCAAAACAGTACTTATTGGAAACGATACGCTACCATAAATGGCGCCATGAACTTTTTTGAGGAAGCTGAATTTGGTTACAGAAAAGCAGTAGAATTTGGAGACACCGAATTAGACACTTGGTTGTTTTGGGTCGATATTTTACAATTTTTAAATGAGTTTGACAGCGCCATCATAGCCTTGTTACAAGCTTCTGAATTTTTCCCAGAATCCTTTGAAATAGAATACCGTTTGGCAGGTTTATACTTTATGCTAACCGACGATAAGAAAGGAATTTTCCATTTATCAAATGGTTTACGATTAAGCCATGACAACCGATTCATCTTAGAGGAGCTTTTCCCGGTGGTTTGGGCGCGAAAGAAAGTCCAAAATTACATGGACAAAAACAAATAATCGATTGAAAGCAACCACCAAATACGGTTTAATTGGTAAAAATATTTCCTATTCTTTTTCCAAGAAATATTTTACAGAAAAATTTGACAACCCTGATTTTGAAGGAACTTGTTATGAAAATTTTGACATCCAATCGATAGAAGATTTCCCTACCATACTTTCCCAAAACTCGGAATTAAAAGGACTTAACGTAACCATTCCTTACAAAGAAAGCATCCTGCCTTATTTAGATAGTCTATCCAAAACAGCAACTGAAATCGGCGCAGTCAATGTGATCAAAATGACAAAAAAAGGAAAACTAAAAGGCTACAATTCCGATTGGTATGGATGCAAAAAAACATTGCAGCCCCTGTTACAACCACACCATAAAAAAGCCCTGATATTAGGAACTGGAGGTGCCTCAAAAGCAATTGCCTTTGCACTCAAAAAACTAGATATTACCGCTACTTTTGTGTCCAGAACTCCATCAGAGCAAGAGGTTGCATATGACCAACTTTCTAAAACTATCTTTGAGAAACATCAAATAATCATCAATTGTACCCCTATCGGAACCAGCCCCAATATTGATGCGTTTCCAGAAATTCCTTACGAGTACATCAACAACACATACCTCGTGTTTGATTTGGTGTACAACCCCGAAAAATCAGCGTTCTTACAAAAAGCAGAAGCTAGTGGAGCTGTGATCAAAAATGGTTATGACATGCTTGTTTACCAAGCAGAGAAAGCCTGGAAAATATGGAATAAATAATTTGTCAACAGCGCGCTGGAAATAAAATCAGTACTTGATCTAAAATTGAATTAAATCAACTAATTGTCAGTTTTATAGCTATTTTTCTTTGAATTTTCAAGCTACTTTAC